>JBJEXX010000040.1:0-5528 GCA_051886215.1 Bacilli bacterium
CCTGCCATTGTTATTTATACACCACACTCCCTTTAAAAAAATTGAATTGACCAAAATAACATTAAATTTTATAAATTTACTACTTTTAGCAATTCTTCATTTTCTTTGATATATTCTAATGCCCTTTCATATTCATCTTGGAACTTAAATTTTACAGTTATATCTCCACCTTCGTGAACATAAATGCAATCTATAAACTCAGTTATAACCTCTCTTGTTAACTCATTAATGTTTTGTTTAGCTTTAAATCTTGTTATCCATTCATTATCTCCGTCTAATTGCTCTTTATACTTTTCTCTTTCTTCTTGTAAATAATCTAAATTTTCATTACATTTGATAATTTCATTTTCATAACTGCTTTTATATTCTAAATATTCTTCTTTCGTTAAATCCCCCATTTTCCAATCTTCATATACAGATTTTTTTAATGAAAGATATTTTTCTTTTTCTTTTTCCTTTGCACTTATTCTTTGTTCTAAACTACTACTTATCAAACTTCTTTTAGTGGATTTATTAATTTGCTTAATAGTCTGTTCCATTTCAATTGCTAAATCAATTTGCATTTGGATTGCCTTTAAAACACCTTTTTCTAGTTTATCTGTTCTTATAGTATGTTTAGTGCATATTGCATTTGACATTTTTCTATATGTGCCACACACATAATAAAAATACGTTTGATATTTATTATTTGTATTTTTTCTTTGCATCGCTCTTTTACAATCCGCACATCTAATATATCCAGCAAATTTAGAAACTTCGCCTGAACCGTCATTTTTTACTCTGGTGTCTCTACTCATTATATCTTGTGCTTTTTTGAATGTTTCTTCATCAATTATTGCTTCGTGTGCATTTTTTACAACAATCCAATCTTCTTTGGGTACATCAATTTGCTTATGAATTTTATAACTTACCATTTTCTTTCTTCCTTGTATAAGGTGTCCCAAATACATTTCATTTTTTAAGATATTTGAAACTGTTGATGCAGACCAAATATATTCTCCCGTATAGTTTGATGAGTTTATATAGTTATTCTTTAATACTTGTTGTTTATAACCTGTTGGACTAAGAACTCCCATATCATTAAGTTCTTTTGATATTGCAGATTTACCTTTTCCATTTATATATTTTTGAAAAATTAATCTAACAATACTTGCTGGATATTCGTCAACAATTAACTTATACTTATTTTCTGGATCTTTTATATATCCGATATATAGGAAATGATCCCAAGTATTGTCCATTTCTTTTTCTAGCATTATTTGCCATTAAAATTTTTGTTGAAATATCTCGGCAATATTCATCATTCATTAAGTTTTTAAATGGAACTAAAACATTATTTACAGAAGTAGGTTTTTTTACACTATCAATATCTTCACTTATTGAAATAAATCTAATTCTAAACAATGGAAATATTTGCTCTATAAAGTTTCCTGCCTCTATATAATTTCTTCCTAATCTTGATAAGTCTTTTATAATTATTGTATTGAATTTTCCAGCTTTCATATCTTCTAGTAATCTTTGAAAATCTGGTCTGTCAAAATCTGTTCCTGAATAGCCATCATCAACATAAGTATCATATACTACAAATTCTTCATTATCATTCTGATTTCTTTCTATAAATTCATCTAATATTGTATTTTGACTTGTTACACTATTACTTTCATCTTTTACATCTTCATCTTCTTTTGATAATCTAATATATTTAGCAACAACCCAAGTTTTCCTAGCTTTTTTGTTTGATTGATAATCTTGTTGATACTTACTTTTTCTTCCTGCCATTCAGCCTCCTTTCCTTATAAAATCATAAACAAGTTTGACTAATATAATTATAACATTTTTGATTTTATAAATCTAACCATTTTCCAATTTTTCTATTGGTAATTTTTAGCATTTATTTTATTAGCAATTAAACTATTGATGCATTGATTAATTTTCCTATCGTTATTTCCGTATTCTATTTTTACTTTCATATCATCAACTAAAAACATATACGGATTCTTTGACTTTTTAATAAAATCTATTATTCTAGTAGAACTTGGTTTTTCTTTATCTATATCTATTTCATTTATATTATCTATTGCATTTATTTCTATTTTATCAATTTCCATCTTTTTGCTATCTTCTAGCTTATTTTTTAGCCATTCATATTCTGACATAAATATATCACTCCTCTTTATTCAATTTTCAATGTGCTTTATGCTTATATTTTAGCCATATATAAGGCTTTTATTCACTTTTTAGGTAACTTGTCAAATATAGACAAAACTATTTATTTTTCATCAATTTCAATATCAAATTTTTCTTTAAATTGTTTCCTTTTTTCTTCTTCAGCAATAATTCTTTCTGCTTGTTTAATCTTATTATTTATTTGTATCATCTTCATTAAAATATTTCTAGTAAATACTCCTAATATAAAACCTATTATAAAAAATATAATTCCTATAAAAAAGTTCATCATTATCAATTCCTTTCAATTTTAAATTTTTAATATTAGTTATAAGTGAATATTTTTCAATTCACATAGAGATTTGCCCTCTCCCCTTTATTTCAAGAGGCTGTCCCTTTACATCACGTTAGCCAGACAGAAGTTTCATTGTTTTGTCTTATAACTAACTATGACACTAATTTATCTAGCGTATTTGTCAATGTACGAAAAAAATTACAAGTGAGAAAAATATCTTTCTCACTTGTAAAGTAATCTGTAATCAATTTTTGAAGTCTAATTTAAAAATTTCTTAAAATTTTTTGTAATTTTTTCTTTCCTATCATTATACTAGATTTAATAGCATTAACAGAAACACCCTCTATGTTAGCAATTTTAGTTAACGAATACTTACTTACAACACTCATAAATACTCTTCTATTTTGAGGTGCTGGCAATTTACATATTTCTTTTATAATTTTATCCTTTTTCTCTTCCTCAATATATTTATCTTCTATTGAATAACTAATATTAGAAGTTTTTACTTCAAAAATATAGTCATCTTTTATAAAAGTATCTATATGTTTCCTTTTCTCATATTGTTCTTTAAATTCTTCTTTTCTTCTTCTATCAAATTCTAGTCTTAAGTCTTCTTCCAAATTGATATTTATTTCATTTCCATCTGCATCAATAAAAGTTGCTTTTGTAAAATTTCCATTTTCAACAGATATTTCATAACCATCAACTTTTATTTTCTTCATAAAAAACACCTCCCATCAACTCAACTTTTCAAGTCAAGTCAACAGGAGGCGACCTACAAAAAAATAAGCCCATTTTACCCTTGTTATAAAGAGTAAAATAAACTTGTTTTTCTTCTATATCTACTACAATATCAATCATATATACCACCACCTATCTTGGACAAACAGAGTCCAAAATAGAGGTGCTATCTAAAATAACAGTTCTATTTTTATAAGTTTTAAATTATCAAAAAAATACAATCATAACAAATTCCTCCTAAAACACTCTAAACAATAGATGACAAAACAAAAAAGCTATCTTTTGTTTATTAACTATATTAGCTTTTGTACCACCTCAATTATTTAGACTGATTTGTCTTTTGCTGAATAATATAAAAATTTTTATGGTTTGTGTAAAAATTGTCATAAACTTGTCAATTTTTTCTGCATTTTTCCTTAAAATGACAATTTTTTGTCAAATATTTACACATTTCCGCATCAAATTCCGTGTTTTCGTTGAAAAATAGCAAAAAAAATGATATAATGCGAACTAATAAGTTAGAAACGAGCTCGGCATTATAAAAATTACTTTAATGTATTACTAACAAAACTATATGGAGGTACATTGAATGATAAGAGTTATGGTAGCTGATGACAACATTGACCTTAACAATATGTATTGCAAATTTCTGACTAAAGATAAAGATATACAAATCATATCACAAACTACCGATGGACAAAAAACATTAGAAAAATACCAAGAATTAAAGCCAGATTTATTATTGTTGGATTTAGAAATGCCAAAGATGAATGGACTAGAGATAATCAATTATTTATCAAAAGATCCTAATGAGAAAAATAAAAAGAACATTATTGTAATATCTGGTAAAGCTGAAATAAGGGCAAACCTCTGGAATATGTCAAAAGTATATATGAGCTTTTCAAAGCCAGCTGACTTTGATTTAATCCTACAGCAAATCCACGATTTTATAAAAGAAAAAGAATTAAAAAATAGAGAAATATCCGAAAAAGAAATTGTTTCATTTCTACATAGCATAAATGCTAAATCACATCAAAAAAACACCTCGCTTTTAATAAAAGCTATTGATATTGCATACAAAAAGCCTTTTCTTTTAAGAAACATCAATGACCTATATCAGTATATAGGAAACAAAGAAAATATAAGTAGTGCAGGTGTACAATGGGGCATTAGAAATTCTATAAGAAACATAAATAAAAATATACCAGAAGATAAATTAAAAACTATCTTTCATCTACCAGATTTTGATAGAAGTATTACTCCCAAATACTTCTTTGATAACACAATCAAATATTTAAAAAACAACTAGGAATTCCTAGTTTGTTTTTTTATAAATATTTCTTATATTTCTTTTAATATAAAAATAGCAACTATAAGCCTCTCGCTCACAAGACACGAGCGAATAAATTTTTCTGTATTGTAAAATAATTATTATATAGAAAAAGCGAGGTAACATAGTGAAAAGTAAAGATTTTAATGGAAAGAAAAATATTGTAGGTAATAATTTAAAAAGATACAGAGAATTAAAAGGCTTATCTCAAAGGGATGTATGTAAAAAGTTAGAATTACTAGGTTTACAAATATATAATTCAGATATTCATTATATGGAACATGGACAGAAACCTATTAAAGATTATGAATCAAAGGCATTAAGTATTGTTTTAGGTATTAGTTTAGAGCAAATGTATGAAGATACTGACAAAGATTTTGAATAATTTAAAGAGAATGATTAACTCATTCTCTTTTTTAGTTTATTAAGTAATTTATTAAAAAAATTTCTATTATCTGTTTCAATTTCTCTATTTTGTGATAAATTCATAATTTTTTTTGGATAAACATCATCATAAATTCTGTCTAACATTTCCAAAATTCTTTCATTATCACAAGGCTTATTTAAAAAATATCTAATATTCAATTCTCTAATTTCTGTGTAATAATTATATGTACTTGCAGAAATAATAAAGAATATTGGCATCTCTTCACTACTCTTTTGTAGTTCTTTTATAATATCTAAGCCACACCAAGTTGTCCCTTTTTTTAAATCAGAAATAACAATACTCGGTTTCAATTTTTTTATTAGCTCTATTTCCTCTTTTCCATCTTTTGCTACTCCTATTACTTTAAATCTTGTGTCATTCTTTATAGTTATAGCTATTAAATCAGCCATATATACATTATCATCAGCTACTAGAATTGTTAATGTTTCTTCCATAGTACCCTCTCTTTCTGCTAATATGTTATGAGCAACAAACCTAAAAAAAATATAATTCTCTTATATTATGTATTTGTTTTCTAAAACAATGTTTCCATTTTCAATATATACTTT
>JBJEXX010000041.1:0-18126 GCA_051886215.1 Bacilli bacterium
AATGTTAGAAATGATGATACTAATTTATTAAACGGAACTTGTATTGATGTTGTTAATAAATACGGCGACGTACTAGGCGAATATTTATATATTGAATGTTCGTCTGGCGATTGTAATATATATAAAAATTTGATTAAAGATTTAATTAAAAACTAATTGTTTTCACACTAATTTAATTTAGTGTTTTTTTATGTCTCAATTTAAAAATTTAAGGGGGTAATAAAATTATAATGAAGAAGAAATCTAAATTTTTCTTACTAGCAATTTCTGCTTTAGTGGGATTAATATGTGGTACTCAAAATGTTTTCGCGGCTACTCTTAACTTTGATTTTTCTGGTTATTACTATGAACGTAGTGATAATGGATCAAATTATTCATCTTGGCGATTAGAAAACTATTATGTTGACGGTAATGTTGCCTTTTGCATAGAGCCGGGAATTCCAGAGGGTACCGATCAATACGTCCAATCATCTTATAACGATTGGAATTTATCAAATTCAGTAAAACAAAAAGTTTTACAAATAGCTTATTATGGCTATCAATATCCGGGACATCAAACACAAGAATATAGAGCTGCTACTCAAGCTTTAATATGGGAAACTATATTAGGTGGTAATACAAAGGTTACATTTTCTACTGGGAGATATGGTACTGGAACAGTTTATGATGTGTCAGCTCAAAAGTCTGTTATTATGAATTTAGTAAATCATCATTACGATAGGCCTAGTTTTAATGGTACAACAATATCATCTCAAGTAGGAACACCTATTACTTTAACTGATACTAATAATGTTTTAAGCAATTATGAAGTATATGCTTCAAATGGTGCTAAAGTTAGTATTAATGGAAACGAGTTAACTATTACTCCAACAGAAATTGGCGATATTAAATTAACGTTTGTAAAAAAACAAGTTTATTCTCGTACATATTTAATTTATTTAGCAGACGGATATCAAAATATGATAAGTGGTGGTAATATTGATCCATTATATTTTAATATTAATGTTAAGGGTTTAGGTCCTAAAGTTGAAATTAATAAAGTAGATTCAAAATCACTTACTTCTATACCAAGTGGCGAAGCTAGTTTGAAAGGTGCTAAATATGGTATTTATGATATGGCTGATAATCTTATCCAAACGTTAATAACTGATGAAAACGGTTATGCTATAAGTGATTATTTACCTAGTTTTGAAAGAATGTATTTAAAAGAAATTTCTGCTAGTAATGGTTATCAAATTAGCGAAGAAAAGTTTTATTTTCAACCGTCTAAAGATGAAATGTTAAGTTATGTTAAAGTTTTAGAAGATGTAATAACTAGAGATTATGAAATAACTAAAGTTGTAGCTTCAGATAAAACTGGACTAATGACTCCGGAAGTTAATATTGGCTTTGAAATATATAATTCTAAAAATGAATTAGTTTTTAGTAATAAAACTGATAGCGACGGAAAAATTTATTTCACACTTCCTTACGGTGATTATAGACTTCATCAATTATCAAGTAATTCTGGATTTGAAAAAATAGAAGATTGGAATTTTGAAATTAAAGATCTTGGTCCTACTATTAATAAGGTTTTTAGTAATGCTGAAATAACAGCTAGACTTAAAGTAATTAAAATTGATGATAGCGGTAATGTGATTACTAAAGCTGGAATTAAATTTAAAATTAAGGATTTATCTACTGGAAAATATGTTTGTCAATCTGTTTCATATCCAAAAGTAGAAACTTATTGTGAATTTGAAACATCTGACGACGGTACACTTATCACTCCATATCCTTTAAATAGTGGCGATTATGAATTAGAAGAAATCGATCAAGTTATTTATGGTTATTTATGGAATAGTGAGCCATTAAGATTTTCTATTAATGAAAAATCTAATTTAATTAAGTATGATGAGTTTGACGCTATATTAGAAGTTAAGTTTGAAAATAAAGAAGTTAAAGGTATGATTGAAATTAATAAAACTGGCGAAAAGTTAGTTGTTGGAAATGATACCTATACTTATGAAGAAATAAAATTACCTAATGTTGTATTTGAAGTTTATGATGAAAACAATAACTTAATTGGTACTATCAAAACTGATGAATCTGGTTATGGTAAGTTAGAAAATTTAAAACTTCAAAAATATATATTAAAAGAAGTATCAAGTACGTTAGATAATATGGTAGATGAAAAAGTATATGAATTTGAACTTGTTTACCAAGATCAATATACTCCTATTATCACTAAAACTTTTACTTTGAAAAATTATTTACCTAAAGGAATTTTAGAGTTTTCTAAAACTGATTTATCTACAAGTAATCCAATACCTAATACTTTAATTGAAATATATATTTCTGATACTGACGAATTAATATTTAGTGGTCGTACTGATGATAAAGGTATGATTGTTATTAACGATTTACCTA
This sequence comes from Bacilli bacterium, assembly GCA_051886215.1. Classification (GTDB taxonomy): domain Bacteria; phylum Bacillota_I; class Bacilli_A; order RF39; family UBA660; genus JBJEXX01. The sequence continues at coordinate 2,410 of JBJEXX010000041.1, forward strand.
CTGATGTTGAAATGTATATTTTAGAGCGTGAAACTGCTGATGAATCATATATACTTAATGAAGAAAAAATGTATTTCTCTATAAATGAAAATGGCGAAGTTATTAAAGCTAATATGGAAAATGAAAAGAAAAAAGGGACTCTAGAATTCAGTAAAATAGATTTATCTACAAGTGCACCTATTCCTAATACATTAATAGAAATTTATAATGCTGATACTGACGAATTAGTATATAGTGGTCGTACTGATGATAAAGGTATGATTGTTATTGAACTTGAATATGGAAAATACTATATTTTGGAACGTGAAACTGCTGATTCTAGTTATAAACTTAATGAAGAAAAGATGTATTTTGAAATATTAGAAAATGGCGAAGTTATTAAAGCTACAATGACTAATGAAAAAATAGAAATGCCTAAAACATTCAATACTGATTTATCTAGTACTATCATAATAGCTATTACTGCTTTACTTGGTATAGGATTATTAGTTTATGAAAAAAAGAAAAATAAGTAATGTAATATTAACAATATTAGGGTTGATACTTTTATCTGTATCGGCCCTTTATTGTTTTAAATTAGTTTATTCACATTATAAAAGTGATAAAGAAACAGAACAAGTAATTGAAGAACTTTTTAACATAGATGAAGATGTACCTACTCCGGAAATAGTAGAAGAATTACCAGAAGAAAAAACTAAAGAAAATGATTTTGTTTTAACAGATAAATATTTAGGTTATATAGAATTATCTAATTATGGAATTAGAAGATTAATAACTACGGGAACAGATAAAGCTACTTTAGATAAAGGATTAGTTGGAACTTTAAGTGTATCTGCTGGAATTGATGATGAAGTTGGAAATTTGATTATAGCCGGTCATAGTACATATAATACTTTTCAAAAATTGCATTATATGAAAATTGGCGAAGAAATTAAAATTGTATCTCATCAAAAAACATATATTTATAAAATTACAGAAAAACATACTATTGAAGATACGGATATGTCTTATTTTAATAAAATCACTAATAAAAAGATTTTAACTTTAATTACTTGTAAAAATAATGGAAAGCAAAGACTTATTGTTGTTGCTGAATTAAGGGGGTAAAATTTTGAAAAGATATAATACTAGATTTATTTTCTATACTACTAAAAGTCTAAAAAAGGAAATGAAAAAACGAGCTAAAGAATTGGATATACCTATGTCTGATTATTTAAGAACATTAATAAAACAAGATATTAAATTAAATCAAATTGCTTCTAATAATTTAGAACAAGATAGAAATTTATATGATATAGAAAATTTTAATAAAAAACTATCTGGATACTATAAGGGGTTATAATGAGTAAAATTTATGAATTAGATAGATCCCTATTTGATAAAGTAAATATGTATCCTACATATAATAAGTTTATCTTTACTGATAAACATAAAAGGAATATAGTTGCTGTTGATAATACCTCTGGGGATTTTTTCACAGAAGATTTTTCAAACAGAATTAAAGGGTTAATATATTTAGTAAATGATAGTTTTTTACCTGATGAAGTTGAAAAGGAATATTTAGAACATAAGGATAAATATAGTTATGAAAAATACAAAAATATAGTTTGTGATAGTATAGATTATTGTTTAGATAACAATATCTATGATAGAGATTTTTTAAAGTTTGATCCTAATAAAAAATATACCTTTGATATTAATTTAGGATATGGCGAACAACATTTTAAATCTACTATTAAAGACGCTTTAGGATTAGCTATCAATTATGAAAGTGATCTTGGCTTTAATGGGACGATTCTTATTTCGCCTTTAGGGTTTGAATGGGAAGAAAATAATAGATTTATAGAAAAATGTGTTGGACGTGAAAATTTAAGTAGTCCGGGTAATATGTTTGGTTGGTTTTTACCATATAGAAATGAGCAATCAAAACAAATTGAATGGATTAAAGAAAATACAAAAGATATGAAATTATAAAGGGGGTTATAATTTGAATATAGAATTAAATAAAGAGTTAATTAATCGTTCAAATAATCAAAGTATGTATAATCGTGGTAGTCATATTCAAGATGACGCTGAATTAGATTACAAAAAATTTATAGAGCATTATAGCAATAGAGATTTTAACGATAAACAATTAGAAATTTTAGAAAACAGAAAATTAGAATTTAAGCAATTACTTGCAAGTTGTTATAATGATTATTTAAGTAAATCTGCGAGATTTGTACCAGTAAGTGTTGCTGGTCCTTCAAATTATCCTAGTTCTAAAATGGATAAAATTATGGAAAGTATGAATCAATCTTTTAAAAATATGGAAGATAAGATAAATAAATTCTATAAAAATACTGATGATATGCTAAATAAAGCTTACTCTAAAGATGAAATATTATCTAAATATAGAAATGGATATAATGAACCGATTAGTTCAGATGATCCACTTGCTAAAGAAAAATTAGAAGCTAAATTAGAATATCTAAAAGAAAAACACAATTCATATAAAGAGTTTAATAAAAAAGCTAGACAAAGTGGCACAGATCAATTACCGCCTTATGTTTTAGCTAACTCTAATCAAAATATTAAGTCTGTTGAAGATAGACTTAAAACATTAGAAAGAATGAATAATATTGAAAATGGCGGTTATTATTTTGACAGTGGCGAAGTTAAGTTTGATAAAGAAGATATGAGAGCAAAAATATTTTTTGATGAAAAACCTGATGAAAAAACTAGAAATGATTTAAAGTCTCACGGTTATAAATGGTCGCCTAAAAATATGGCTTGGCAAAGAAAACTTACACCAGACGCTATATATATGACTAAAAATTTATTTAAAGATATTGGAAGTTTAGAAATCAAATTAGTTGCTGATTATACTAAAACAATGTAGGTGCTAATATGGTACAAGTATTAGCGGTACAATTAGAGTCTGCTAGTTGGATTAAAGACGCAATACGTTCTGTCTTTTGGTTTTTAGCTAAAGGTGCTTTAACATTATTAGACGGAATTTTTTTAATTATAGATGATATATGGAAATTTAAGTTTTTTGATAATGCTTATGTTAATAAAATTTACTCGTCTGCGATTATTGTTGCTTGTACGTGGTTAATACTAAAGGTTATACTGGAATTAATAATGAGATATTTTGTAGATCAAGAAGATAATTCATCACCTACCAAAGTATTTAAAGGTGTTATATTTGCTATTGTTATGATGTTTTTAATACCACCATTATTTAACTGGGGATATGACTTATCTTCTAAAATGACACAATACGTTGTTTCAGTATCTTCTAATAATACTGGTAGTGCTGTATCAATAGAATCAAGTATGTCCTCTATGATTTTAACTGCTTTTGCTGATGATGATAAAATGGAAGAAAAAGATAAAAAGTATTTCATAGAACATTGGTGGACGGTTGATTATAATGATGTTGTTGATGACGGATTATTTGATAGTGGTAAATATAAATATAGTTTTAGTACATTTACCATTTTTTTAGTTGGATTATTAGTCGCGGTACTTTTATTTTTTATAGGAATACAAGTTGCTAAAAGAATAATAGAACTCGCTCTGTATAAGGCCATAGCACCTTTTGTTTGTACGTCGTTAGTTTCTAATAGATCACATTCGTTTGAAGTGTGGTGTAAAGGTGTTATGGGTACTTTTCTCGTCACGACAGTACAATACCTTTGTATAGGTATATTATTTAATGTTTACGGACAAGTAGCTAGTGGAACAAGTTATGTAATGTCATCAATATTAATTGTTATAGGTGCTTTATTATTTATAATTTCATCACCACAATTAGTATCTGCTTTACTTAATGCAAATACTGGAGCTACTGCAAATATGAGTGAATTACATTCTTTAACTGCTTTAGGTACAAGTATGATTGCTATGTCTAGGTATGGTAAAACAGTAGATAATTCTTCTAACTCTAATAGTAGTAATGACAATTCCACTTCTAACGGTGGTAATGATAGTTATTCTGGTGGCGTTGATCCAAATATGAATTCTAATAATTCATCTTCAAATTTAGATAGTTCTAATACTTCTAATAGCGAAGATAGCAACTCTAATTTAAGTGATAATGAAAATTCAAGTGTTGATAATACTTCTAATGATAGTGGTAGTGATATAAGTTCTAATGATATTGGAACAGATGATTTATCTAGTACCATAAATGATAATATCAATATGGATACTGCTACATCTCTATCAGATAGAATAGATGTCTATAAAGATATGACAGATACTAATTATTCTTTAAATACATCATCAACACCTATTTATAAAACTAATATTGATTGGGGGAAAATAAATGTATCTAATACCGAAGAACATAAAAGTTAAACGTGAGATTTTTCGCGGTTATGGTGTTAAAGAAATTGTTTTGTTAGGTTTTTCTATTTTGATAGGTTTTATTCTTTCTAAATTTTTTGGTACTGGACTTGTGAAAGTATTTTTATTTTCATTTTTTCCAATACTTATGTTTTTACTTACTTTACCTATGCCTACTGGTAATGGGAATATTTTGGGTATTTTAATTAAAATGTTTAGATTTATGTCTAGTCAAAAAAAATATAAAAAATACAGTTAAGGGGGTTATATAAATGAATAAGAAAAATGATGAAGCTTATATTGCACTTCTAAAAGCTAAACAAAATATAGCTGAATATGCAAAGCAAAAAGTTAAAAATCCAGATTGGGTACCTTTCTATAATGGTATTGTTGAAAGAATTGATGATATTATTGTAGATTATGCAATTACTACTAAAATGTCTAATGATGAAATACTTGACTGCTTATATGAAGTCGGAGCTGATGATAAAAAAAGTATTTTCTATGATACTTATATTATGTTAAAAGAAGAAAATAAAGATTTTTAAGGGGGTTATAATTTGAAGAATAAAAAGAAAAAATCCAAAAATAAAAAGATTGATAAATCTGTTTTAGAATGGCTACCTTTTAAGGAAGTATGGAATGATTTGTTGTTTTTAGATAATGATAAAGTTGTAGGAATTATAAAAGTTAATAGTATCAACCTACAACTTTTTTCTAATGAAGAACAAACATCTAAAATATTTCAATTTAGAAAAGTATTATTAAGTTTAGAATATCCTTTTAAGATACTTGCTTTAGATAAACCTGTTAGCTTATCGGATCATATAGAAAACTTAATATATCTTTCTAATTCTACTGATGATGAATATAAAAAGAAACTAATAGAAGAAGATATAAAATATGCTGATACTATTATGAATAATAATCTTGTTAATAATCGTGAATTTTATTTACTTATTGACGAAGATAAAGATAATGTTAAATTACTAAAATCAAAGATTAATGATATTGTATCTCAATTATCTAACATAGGGCTTGCTTCAGAACAAGCTAAAACTGATGAAATAAAAGAATTATTATTTACATATCTTAATCCTACTTCTTCATTAGAAGTATTTAAACAAGATTCTAGTCTGAAATCATTAAAAGAAAAAATTGCACCTATTGCTATGAAATTTAATGATAAGGATATACTACTTGGCGAATGTTATGCAACTTCTATAATTGTTGATAGCTTCCCCTCTTATGCTAGGGGTAGTTGGCTTGGTATGTTATCCAATATAAAAAATACTCGTATGATGATTTCTGTTAATCCTATGGATAATGTAGAAGTTAATAAAACTCTTAAAAAAGGTATGACAGAAACTAGAAGTAAATACATTAATACGAGAGATAGAAACGATCAAATAGTACTCAAAAATCAGTTAGAAGATTACGAGAAACTTACTAATAAAATGGATCGTGAAAATGAAAAAATGCTACAAATGTCAGTAGTATTTTTTACTTATGCTGAAACGATTGATGAACTACAAAAAAGAATAAAAGAAATTAAGTCTGCTTTAAGTAGTTTAAATCTTCGTGGATCGCAATTAATATTCGAGCAAGAACAAGGATTGAAAACTTGTTTACCAACGTTAGAAATGCCATTACAAGATAATTTTGGGCTTCCTATGCCGACAACTACGGTAGCGGCTTCATTCCCTTTTGTTTTTGAATCTATACAAGATGACGGAAATTCTATTATACTTGGGGACGATATAAATGGTGGTCTTACATTATTTGATTTATGGAAAAGAACTAATAAAAGAACTAACTCTAATATGTGTATTATTGGAAAATCAGGAAGTGGTAAATCCACTCTTATTAAGAAGTTAATACGTGGTAATTATGCTCGTGGTGGTGGTAATAAAAAGATTCGTATATTGTGTATCGATCCAGAACGAGAATATAAAGATTTATGTCAAAAACTTAATGGAAATTGGATTGATTGCGGCAGCGGATCTGGTTATATTATCAATCCGCTAGAAATTAAAAATTCTGCTAATGATGAAGATAATAATGTAGCTGTTATAAAACATTTACAAACATTTAGAACGTTTATTAAATATTATTTTAAAGATTTAACAGAACTAGAACTTACTAAAATTGAAGAAATATTACTCCGAACATATAAGAAAAAGAATATTGATTTGAATACTGATGTTAGTAAATTAACTTCCAAAGATTATCCTATTATAAGTGATTTTCATAATGAAATAGTTAAAGAACTAGATAAAGTTAAAAATGATAAACGTGTTAATGATGATAATGTTAAGTCATTAGAAAAAATAGAAGCTATCGTTCGTCGTATGGCTACTGGTGTTGATAGTAAGTTATGGAATAATTACTCAAATATAGATTTGAATTCAGATTTTATAGTCTTTGATATCCATACTTTATTAGATAGCGACGATACTATATTAAGAACTCAATTCTTTAATATATTATCTCTTTGTTGGCACATTATTAGTCAAGACAGAGACGAACAAGTAATACTTATGGTTGATGAAGCACATCTACTTATTGATCCAGAAAATAAAGACGGATTAGAATTTTTAAAACGTACTTCAAAAAGAATTCGTAAGTATAATGGTAGCTTGGTAGTATGTACTCAAAATATGATTGACTTCACTTCTCCGGAAGTAGTAAGGTACGGTCAAGTTATTGTAGATAATTCGGATTATCAAATAGTTATGGCTCAAGGTAGTGAAGAAATTATATCACTTCAAAAGGTATTAAGATTAAGTGAAAACGAAAGAAGATTTTTACAAACTGCTGGTAAAGGTCAAGCATTATTTGTTATAACACACGATAAAAGAATCCCTATCTTCGTCCATTTAAGGCCAGAAGAAAAAGAATTATTTGGTAAAGGTGGCGGACGCTAATTAAAGATATTGTTAGTACTGTTATGAAAGGAAAATTGATTATTGCTTTACTTCCTGTTGCTTTAATTATATTTATAGTTTTAATTATTTTAGCAATTATAGCGGCTTGTTTTGGAAATGAAGAAATGATTATTAGAAGTAGTTTTACCTTACCTTTTAATACTACTAATTATGTAATTACTTCGCCTTTTGGAACACGTGAAGATCCTATATCTAAAGAAACAACAAAGCATAATGGCATTGATGTTATTCCAAATGATACAACAGATATTTTGGCTGTTAGCGACGGGATTGTAGTATCAAGTGATATTGATAGTCAAGGCGCCGAATATGTAATAATAGAACATAATTTAGGTGGAACAAAATATAGAACTGGTTATTGGCATTTAAAAGAAGATTCAAGATGTGTTAAAGTTGGCGATAATGTTAAACAAGGACAACAAATTGGAATAATGGGTAGTACTGGATATTCTACTGGGCCACATCTTCATTTATTTTTACAAGAATATAATTCAAGTAAAAAGTCATTTGAATATAAAGATCCTATTAATATTATAGAAAATAAAATACTTCCCAAGAATGTTAATTTGTATAACTATGACACTAATAGTTATCAACAATCAGATTATTTTAAAGATAAACCTGATTTAATTGATCCAAATAATAAATATGAATTACCTACGCTAATACCTTAATAAAATAGTCTAATTATGGTCCATAATTTTTTGAAAAATCAGCTCAAAAAGTGGCGAAAACCTAAAAAATACCTATCAAAAAAGTGTGTACGATTGTTATACACCCTTATAAATAAAGGACTTTAAAGTAAACGATCGTATAACATATATCTAAAATGTAAACACTTGTGTTTTTTAGAAACCCTTATGAAATAAGGGATAACTCGCCACTGGCGAGTTGATTGTAAACAGGATTTATCCTGCTTTAAATGGACTTTAGAAATTTAAGTTTTTTATGGCCGAAGAAATGGCCGAGAAAGGAATTAAAAGTATGAAAATTTTTTTAATATTGTTAGTTATTAATTTTATATTATTGTTATTATTATTTTTATTTTGTGCTTGTAAGGTTGCAAGTATTGCTGACAGGCATATTGATAATGATATAGTCGAAGATAATAAATAATGTTTAAAGGGGGTTATGCGAATGAATGAAAAGAAATCTGTATATTTAAAAGTTTTAGTTGATCCTAAAACAGAACAAGCATTTAGAAAAATATTAGAGATTAAAGGTTTAACAATTCAAAATGTTTTAGATAGATTATTGAGAGATTATATATTTGAAAACTTGGATTGTGTAATGAATGGTAAATAATGAATGAAAATAAAAATTCAAACATTGTTGCCTTTAGATTAGATCTTAATAAGAAAAAATTACTTCAAGAAATGGCCGAAAAAAATAATATGAAAGTTAGCGAATATTGTAAAAACGTTTTACTTGATTATATGGATCAAACAATGTTATTAGATACACAAAAGAAACTTGTTGAACTAATAACAGAAACAGTACAAAATGCTAATGAGAAACAATTTTATAAAATATTAACTATGTTAAATAAAAATAATATTGGTATAGAAACAATCATATTACAAAATGATATGACTTATAAATATTTTGACATACCACAAACTAGAGCTGAACTTAATACACATCTTGTCAATCACCCTATTACAGAAGTAGCAAGGGAACAAGTTTTGAAAAATATTAGAGAACTACGAAGTAAAAAGGATTATCCAGATGAGTAGTAATATTATTACAAGATTAAGATATAAAAAAGATGTGAATTTTCAAAGATTAGTTGGTGGCTGGTGTAAGTATGTATCTAAAGACGGATCTGACGGAAAAAGTCTTAAAGATATGTCGTCTTATGATGAATTAATAAATAAGGAATTTGACTTGTTTGATGATACCGAAGATATAGACACACATTTTATTTGGGATAAAAACGGCGATATTGATAAAAAAGATATTCTTAAAGATTTACCTAATGACAAATCTGGTAGAATATGGACTTTAGTTATATCATTCCCACCAGATTTTGCTTTAGAATCCGGTCTTAAAACTAAACAAGATTATTATTTGATGACTAAAGCTATTATGCCTAAATTTATATTAGATAATGATATGGATTTAACTAATACTTGTTGGTATTCATCACTTCATAGAGACACTGATAATCCACATCTTCATATTTGCATATTTGAAAAAGAACAAAGACATAAGAAAGATACTTTAGAAAAAACATCTATGAAACATTTAAAAAGTAATATTGCTTCTTATTTAATGGATAATACATCTTTTTATAAAGAACAGGATTATTTATTTTTAGGATTAGATTATAAAATTAGAAAAAAGAATTTTACTAAAATCGATAAAGATTTATTTTTTAGTGATAAATTTAGAAAAAGTCTTAATAAAGATTTATTAAAACTTTATAATGAATTACCGAAAAAAGGCAGACTACAATATAATTCAAGAAATTTGGATTATTGTAGATCTGATATAGATAAGATTATAGAAAAGATTTTATATCACGATACTATAAAATATGAATTTGAAAAGTATTATCATCACTTGGAAGAAATAGAACGAGAACAAAAAAAGATGTATGGTAATTCTAAAGATAACAAATATATAGAAAATAAAATGAAACGTTTATATTCAAAAATTGGTAATGATATTTTATATAATTTTAAAGTTTATAATTCTAAAGATTTTTTAGAACGTCAGAAAGAATTTTTAAAAGTTAATATAATGAATATTAATTTTAAAAGTGCACCAGTAAAAAAGAAATCAACAGTTTTTAAATATGCTTCAGAGTTATATAAATTAGGAAAATTAGCTGACTTGTCTGATAGTGATATCAAGAAACTACTTAATAAATGGCTTAAAAATTCTAATCTAAATTACGACGCTGAACTATTATTTATGAGTGTTAATCGTGGTCGTGAAGATATGAATGCTACTGATTTTTACAAAGCTCTATCTCATTTTGGATATTCTAAAAAAAGATATGATAATTATAAAAACAAATCATTTTATAAAAATGTTAAATTTAAACAATTTATAAAAAAAGCTAATGACTTTTTAGAAAGTGAAAATAAAAAGGAAGAAGCTTATTTATTAGAAATTATAGAAAAGGAACTACAAGGAAAAGAAATTTAAGGGGGTTATTGTTATAAAGAAATATATTAACTATATTATAGTAGTTATTATTTCTCTATTAGCAATCATATTTTTTCTTCCTAACTTCATTAATGCAATTCAAAATAATTTTAAGTTTGATTTTACCTTTAATATAGTTAAATTAATTAAGATTATTATAAATGATAGAAATATGATTATAGGAATTCTGCTTATGGAATTCTTTTTTATTTTACTTTTATTATATTATAAATATAATTTTAAGATTAGAAATTCTAACTCTGTTAATGGTATTCCTAAACGAGTTGAAAGTAATGAGTTTGGTAGTAGCAAGTTTGCTTCTATGAAAGAAATTAAAGATCATTTTACTACTTGGAAATTTGGAAAAGATAATAAATCAGGTGGAATGGTTGTTGCAATAGAAAATAATAAATACTATGTAGATACTAGCTCAAATCATTCATTAATAATTGGGAACACGGGATCTGGTAAAACTGCAAGTGTAATATTTCCTTTAATATTTAATCTTGCTGACGCTGGGGAATCAATGATTATTAATGATGTTAAAGGCGAATTATATAAGACTACTTATGATTATTTAAAAAGAAAAAAATATGATATTAAAGTTATTAATTTAAGGGATACTTCAAATAGTGATTTTTGGAATCCTCTTACTTTAGCTTATGAATATCATAAAGAAAACAATTTTGAAAAAGAAATTGAAACTATTAATGACTTATCAAATGCTATATGTGAAGAAGTTAATAGTCGTGATAAGTATTGGCAAGAATCGTCTTCTTCGGTATTAAGTGCTTTATGTCTTGCTTTAATTGAAGATTGTAAAAATGAAAATCAAGTACATTTTCATTCTATATATAATTTACTTGTAGAACACGGCGGTAAAAAGTATGGCGATCAGAATTCACTAGACAAATATTTTGATGATCGTCCTTTTGGTAGTACTGCTAAAAATTTATATTCTGCTGGTAATTTTGCACGTGGCGAAACTAGAGCTACTATATTTTCAATTCTAGCTTCAAAGTTAAGAGTTTTTGGGGACACTGGTGTTAGTTATATTACAAGTAGAACTTCATTCAATATAAAAGATATTGGCAAGAAAAAAACTGCTATTTTCTTAATTGTTCCAGATGAAAAGATTTCTCGTCATTTTGTAGGAACATTGTTTTTTAATCAAATGTATCAAACATTAGTTGAAGAAGCACAGAAAACTAAAGCAGGTACTTTACCTATTAGAGTTAATTTTATATTAGAAGAATTATGTAATACAATTCATATTCCAGAATTTTCTAAAAAACTAACAGTAGCAAGATCAAGACAGATACGTATATATAGTGTAATTCAAGACTTCGGACAACTTCAAGAAAGTTATAAAGAACAAGCGGCTACTATTAAAGCAAATATGAATCTTGTTTATTTACTGACAAATGAGTATCAGACTGCTCGTGAAATTTCAAATCGTATCGGAAAATATACGATACTAACTACTAGAACTTCATCATCTAATAGATATGGTAAAGCTGATTTTCATTTATCTTCTGATAGTTCCTTAACTGGTAGAGATTTACTTACGCCAGATGAACTTATGAATTTTAAGTTTGGCGAAGCTCTATTTTTAATGGCTCGTATGAATCCAGTTAAGAGTAATTTAAAACAAATAAAAGATTATCCTATTAAGTATAAAGTTATTGATAATATTAAGGTTAAACATAAAGATTTTTATAAGCTTGAAATATTTGATTTAGATACTTTTAGAATAGAAAAGGAATTATTTAAAGAAGAACAACCTATACCTAAATCTATACCTACTAAAAAAGCAAATCCGACTAGAAAGAAAAAGAATAATGACAGTTAATAATCCTACCGTCAATCTTTTTAATTTTAATTATCCTATTATAAAGTTAGATAAAGAAAATGTTAAGGTCGGTACTTTCTTTAGTGGTATAGGTAGTCCAGAAATGGCATTTAAAAGATTAAAGGATAACGGTGTTATAAATAATTATGAATCTGTGTTTTTTTGTGAAGTAGATAAATACGCTATTAAAAGTTATTGTGCTATTCACGGTCAATCCCCTAATAAAAATCTTGGGGATATAACTAAAATTAATGGTGCTGATTTACCTTATTGCGATATTTGGATCGGTGGATTTCCTTGTCAAGATATTTCTATGGCTGGTGTTCGTCGTGGATTTGATTTTAATAGTAATACTAGATCATCTTTAGGTTGGAAGATGATACAATTTTTAAAAGAAGTAAAAGATCCACCTAAAGTTGTTATATTTGAAAATGTGGCTGCTATTACTAATGTTAAAATGAGAAAAACACTTAATTTATTTAAAGAAGATTTAGAAAGTTTAGGATATTCTTTATACGATCACGTATTAACAGCTTTAGATTATGGTACTCCACAAAATAGAGAAAGATATTTTTTAATAGCTATCAAAGGGAATTATTTATATTATTTTCCAGATAAAATTAAACTAAAATTACGACTTAAAGATTTATTAGAAAAAGAAATTGATCCTAATTTAGTTTTATCAGAGAAAGTCCCTTTTGATTTGCATAGCTTTGTAGAAAATAAAAATTATACTAAAAACAGTAAATTAGTGTGTAAGAATTTAAAAGATAGAAGAAGAAAATACATTATTAATCTATATAGATTTATAGACGGTAAAAATCATTGTGGTCGCGATACATCATCTAAATATAATCAAACTGCTCGTCTTTGGTCTATGAATGGATATTGTCCCACATTAACCGCTAACTCTACTGAAGATACAAGTAAAATGATTATCTATAAGGATAATTGTTTTTTTGTGAAAAAAATCAGTCCTTTAGAGTCTTGGCGTTTTATGGGGTTTAGTGATGAAGATTTTTATAAAGCAAAAAGTGTTGATATTTCTAATAGACAATTATTTAAGCAAGCTGGCAATAGTATAGCTACTAATGTTATTTATTACATTTTGAAAAAATTATTTTAAGGGGGTGCAAAAAATGAAATATGAAATATTTTTAAATAAAGTAAAAACTAATCTAGAAAAAACAGATAACTATTTTTCTTGTGAAATTGATGAAATATTAGATGTAGTTAAAAATTCTTTATCTAGTGAAGATATTATAGATGTTAAAACTTTAGAAATATTATTATACAAAATAAAAACTTATATATTGACTTTGTTAAAAAATAATAAGTAATTAGTTTTTTAGTCTTGCAAGACTAATTGTTAAGTGATACAATTATATTGTCAGTGATGAACTGGCTGTTAAACCATTTTACTTTACCGATCATTGCACTGCCTTATTGCAATACAGTAAAGATTGTAAATAGTCGCTGGTATAGGACTATTTTTATTTTTATGAATTGTATATCTTTTTTAATAATTAGTGTGTATAATAATAAGTAGAAAATTACGATTATTCGTTGACTTTAAGATAGTTTTAAAGTAAGATAATTATACTTAAAAACGACAATTTATGTTTTCAAGGAGCTGTAATTATGGGAAACAACATTTATGCTGATATAAAAAGTAAGTTATTAGAATTAAACCGGATTAATGATGAAGTTAATTTGTTAGAATGGAACAAAGATGACGGTCCTAAATTTGATTCTGTTGATGAAATGAAAGAATTTGAACGCAAAGTAATAAATGGCGAACTAGATTACATATTTAATGAAGAAAAAACTGCTATGAGTGGCGAGATGATTAAAACTGAAGAAATAACTAAAGATGATTATTTTTTCTATATTTATACTTTTAAAAACGATAATAAATTCATTACTTATATGTCTATTAAGAATTTAATAAATAATGATGTATTACAAAATTTATATGGTAATAAAACTACTGATAAAGAACAAGCATTGTCTTATAATGAAAAACTGAAAAATGATATTATTAACAATACTTTAGATTATATATTTGAAAATATTATTGTTGATATAAATAATAATATTAGTAAGCTAAAAAAGAAATATGAAGAATTGACTAGCATAAGTTAGTCTTTTTTTTATGCTTTTTAAAGGAGGTGTAAATTATAGATATAATAAATAAATTAAAAGAAATTAGTAATTATACTGCTAATAATGAATTTGATAAAATTAAAACTACTACGTTAAATATAGAGAAAGAAATTTTGGATAATTACAAAAGTAATATGGATTTTAAAAGATTAATTGATAATATTACTTTTTATAGTAATTATTCTTTTTTTAATACATTATTAGTTGATTATCAATATCCAAACTTTTTAGATTTAGCTACTAAACAAAAGTATATAAAAAATGGATTTACTATTTCAAATGACGCTAAAGGTATTAATATACTTTCACCTAACAATGATGTTTATGTAAGTATTAAAAATGGAAATGATGAACGTGTGGAATTGTTGGATAATCTAACTAATGATGAACTACAAAAATATAATGATCCTAACGATAAAAGTATTACTCTACATCATAAAGAATTTAAAGGATTAAATATTATTGAATTATTTGATTGTAAAGATACTTCTATGACTTTAAAAGATTATAAACATTTTGAATATCCAGCGCTTTTTCAAAATAATTATAATGATATTTATAATTCGTTTGTTAAAGCTATGTATGCAGACGGTTATAAGGTTAAATATTGTGATAATTTAGATACTAAATTTTCTTATGATAAAGATGATAAAACTATTTATATAAAAAATGGATTAAATAATCAAATAAAAATACTTTCACTATTAGATGTTTATGTTAATGAACTATCTAATAATAACTTTGAAAAAGACTTATTAAAGCACGTTATAAGTAAAGGAATCGGAATTGATGATGAGTTTGATGATAAATATAGTCTAATAGATTGGTATAAGAAAACTGATATTAAAAGTGTTGATAAAACATTAAAATTGATATCTTCAAAAGGACGTAGATTTGTTGATAATTTCAACAGATTTTTTGATATGGAAGAAAAATATTATCCTTATGAAAATGTATCTTTATATGATGATTATACTTTAACAATTTGAATAAAAATAAATGTTAAAAGAACTATGGTATTGTATCAAATCATATTTTGTCTCATAAATTAGATTAGGACTATCATAGTTCTTTTTTACTTTAAGGGGGTAAAAATGAGGAATAAAAAGGAAATGAAAAAAACTAATTTTAATTATAGTGAAGAATTTATTACTAGGACGACTAATCCTACGGAACAAGAGTTAAAAACTATTTTTAATAAGAAATATTTTAATTATATAAAAAGAAATGAAAAACGTATGCTTGGGGGCTGTAATTTTG
>JBJEXX010000041.1:18226-20287 GCA_051886215.1 Bacilli bacterium
CATTAGTAAGGGTGGTGTTATATTTAAGATTATCAGATGAAGATCGTGATAAATTAACAAAAGAACAAATATCAAAAAGTATTAAAAATCAAGAATTAATGTTAAGGGAATATGCAGAAAATGAAGGCTGGCAAATTGTTGGTGTTTATAATGATGAAGATTGGTCTGGTGCTGATAACTCGCGTCCAAATTTTAATAAAATGATTGATGAGTGCAAAGCTGGAAATGTTGATATAGTTTTATGTAAAACACAAGCTAGATTTGCAAGAGATTCTGAACTTATAGAAAAATATATACATAACTTATTTCACGAATGGAATGTAAGATTTCTTACAACAGTTGATAGAATTGATAATACTAAAAGAGAGACAAAAAAAACAAGTCAAATATTAGGATTAACAGATGAGTGGTATTTAGAAGATACTTCACTTAATATTCGTGAAACTTTTAAATCTAAAAGAAAAGCTGGCGAGTGCACGGCAAGTTTTTCAAAATATGGATACATTAAAGATCCAGAAAATAATAATCATTTAATACCTGATCCGGTAGCTGCAGAAGTTGTAAAAAGAATTTTTGATGATTATATGAAAGGCGACGGTTTAGAAAAGATTGCTAATAACTTAAACAAAGAAAAAGTACCTAGTCCACTTGAATATAAGAAAATGCACGGTAGTAAATTGCAAATACCTTTAATAAAAGAATATTTAGACTATGATTATATAGAAAAAGCTGGTACATATATTATTAATATTAATCTTTGTAATAATGAAACACAGATACTTAATAATTTGATTAGTTTTAATTACATAACTACTGATAAATTAAGTTTTAATAATAAGTGTGATATTACTTTAAAAAGATATTCAAAAAATAGAACTAAAATTTATTATAGTGAAAAAGATAATTTAGATATTAATAATTTTAATGTTGAAGATTTTATTTTATTAAATGAAGAAGATATGATACCTAAAACTGCTACTTGTATTGCTACCTTAACGGAAGAACTTGATAGAACACACGTCATTGATTATCAATTTGAAATAACTTTAAAAGAAAATATCAATAAAGAAAAGTTTTACTTTATGATTAAAAAAGCTGTTGATAATATTGATGTTGACTTGGATTTCAAAATTAATATTAGAAGAAAACTAAAATGGTCTAGCCAAACAATTAAAAGTATATTACAAAATGAAGTTTATATTGGTAATATGGTACAATTTAAAACGACTACGGTAAGCTATAAAAATCATACAGTAGTTTATAATGATGATGAAGATAGAATAAGAAAAAATGATACACATACAGGAATAATTGATAAGACAATTTGGTACACAGTTCAAGAAAGATTAAAAGAAAAATCACGAAGCCAGCAAAATGGCGAAGTACACGCTTTTAATAATAAAGTATTTTGTATGAATTGTAATAGAGTTTTTTGTAAGTGTGGTAAAAAACAAGAATCAGGATTTAGTTATTTGTGTTGTAAAGATAAAAATGAAAAATGGTCTAATTGTGATAATAAGAAATATTTAAAAGAAGAAGAATTACATAATTTGGTATTAGAAAAAATTAATGTTTTACTTAACAGATTTTATGATGAAAAAGAGCTTAATAACTTAAATGAAGATATGATAGAACAAGATTTGTTTAAGGATAAAATTAAAACTTTAGAAAAAGAATTAAATAATATTAATAAGGAATTACAAAATAAAAGTTCCTATTTTCAAAGACTATATGAAGATCGTACTTCTGGGATACTTCCAGAAAAAGAGTTTTTAATTTTAATGAATAAATACAAAGATGATACCGCTAAACTAGAAGATAGAATGAAAATAATAAAAAAAGATATAGCTTCTACTACTGCAAAAAAAGAAACATTAAAAACTAAAAAGAATATCTTTAAGAAGTACAGACATATAGATAAACTTGATATTGAAATTGTCAATGACTTTATTGATAAGGTATTAGTCGGTCATTATGACGAAGAAACAAATTCAAGGGATATTAAGATAATATGGAACTTTCAAATTTAATATATAAAGAAGATTTAAACAATGGAGCAAC
>JBJEXX010000042.1:0-19900 GCA_051886215.1 Bacilli bacterium
TTTCATCACTATGTGCGCCTTGAACGAAGTGAAAGGAATGTGTGGTTAATATGAAAGATTTAGAAGATTATATAAGATATCTTTCCTATGAAAAACATTATTCTAATTATACAGTTACTAATTATGAATCTGATATATTAGAATTTTATGATTATTTAGATAAAGAAGGATTAGATTATAAAAAAATAGAATATTCTGATATAAGAGGATACTTAGTAGAATTATTTGATTATAAAAAAGATGATAATTCAACTGTTAGAAGAAAAATAAGTTCCCTAAGAGGATATTATAAATATTTAGTAAATAATAATATAGCTAAGAATAATGTTTTTAGACTAGTATCTCTTCCTAAAAAAAGCAAAAAACTTCCTAAATATTTCTATTATAATGAATTAGAAGAATTATTTAGTGTAAATGATTTAAAAACACCTTTAGGAAAGAGAGATAATTTAATTCTTGAAATGTTATACGCAACTGGAGTTCGTGTCAGTGAACTTGTCAATATAAAAATGAATGATATAAATCATACAAATAGAACCATTAAAATATTAGGAAAAGGTTCAAAAGAAAGAATAGTATCATATGGTGAATATTGCGAAGATGCTCTTAATCTTTATTTAAAAGATGGAAGGGAAAAATTAAATAATAAAAATAACGAATATTTATTTTTAAATAATCAAGGCAATCAATTAACTACAAGAGGAGTTCGATATATATTAGATCAAATTATAAAAAAAACATCTATAGATAAAAAAATATCTCCCCATATGTTAAGACATACATTTGCTACGCACTTACTTAATGAAGGTTGTGATTTACTTGCAGTTCAAGAATTACTAGGGCATGATTCTATTTCGGCAACACAAGTATATACTCATATAACTAATGATAAATTAAAAGATGTATATTTAAAGTGTCATCCAAGAGCTAAGAAATGAATAATATAATCCATTTCTTTTTTTTGTCCAAAAATGTACTTAAAATATGTAATTTAATGTAAAATATTAACATTTTTTATTGTCCTTTATAATATGATTTGATATACTAAATGGTGTAAAGAAAGGAAGATGATTAAATGACAAAATGGGTTTACCTTTTTAAAGAAGGAAATGCAGACATGAGAAACCTACTTGGTGGAAAAGGTGCTAACTTAGCAGAAATGACTAATATTGGTTTACCAGTACCACAAGGTTTTACAATTACAACAGAAGCATGTACTCAATACTATGAAGATAGAAGAGAAATTAACGAAGAAATTCAAAGCCAGATTAATGAATACATTGGTAAGATGGAAGAAATTACTGGTAAAAAATTTGGAGATAAAGAAAATCCACTTTTAGTTTCTGTTCGTTCAGGAGCAAGAGCATCAATGCCTGGTATGATGGATACAATTCTTAACTTAGGTTTAAATGAAGAAGTTGTTGAAGTTATTGCTGAAAAATCAAATAATCCAAGATGGGCTTGGGACTGCTACAGAAGATTTATTCAAATGTATTCTGACGTAGTTATGGAAGTTGGTAAAAAATATTTTGAACAACTTATTGATGCAATGAAAGAAAAGAAAGGTGTTACTCAAGATATAGAACTTGATGCTGATGATTTAAAAGAATTAGCAAATCAATTCAAAGCTGAGTATAAAGAAAAGGTTGGAACAGATTTCCCAGATGATCCAAAAGAACAATTAATGGGAGCTGTTAAAGCAGTATTTAGAAGCTGGGATAATCCAAGAGCTAATGTTTACAGAAGAGATAACGATATTCCTTATTCTTGGGGAACAGCAGTAAATGTACAAGCAATGGCATTCGGTAATATGGGTGATGATTGTGGTACAGGAGTTGCCTTCACAAGAGATCCAGCTACTGGAGAAAAAGGATTATTCGGAGAATTCTTAACTAATGCCCAAGGAGAAGACGTTGTTGCAGGTGTTAGAACACCAATGCATATATCTGAAATGGAAGAAAAATTCCCAGAAGCATTTAAGCAATTTAAAGAAGTTTGCAAAACTCTAGAAAATCATTATAGAGATATGCAAGATATGGAATTTACTGTAGAACATGGAAAACTATACATGTTACAAACAAGAAATGGTAAAAGAACTGCTCAAGCAGCATTAAAGATTGCTTGTGATTTAGTAGATGAAGGTATGCGTACTGAAGAAGAAGCAGTTGCTATGATAGATCCAAGAAACTTAGATACATTATTACATCCTCAATTTGATGTAGATGCATTAAAGAAAGCTACACCAGCTGGAAAAGGTCTTGGAGCAAGCCCAGGAGCAGCTTGTGGTAAAATTGTATTTACTGCAGAAGATGCTGTAGAATGGAATGAAAGAGGAGAAAAAGTAGTGCTTGTAAGACTTGAAACTTCACCAGAAGATATTACAGGTATGAAAGCATCTCAAGGTATATTAACAGTTCGTGGAGGAATGACTTCACATGCCGCAGTTGTTGCTCGTGGTATGGGAACTTGTTGTGTATCAGGATGTGGAGATATTGCTATGGATGAAGAAAATAAACAATTCACTTTAGCAGGAAAAACTTATCACGAAGGAGATTATATCTCAATTGATGGTACTACAGGTAATATTTATGATGGAATTATTCCTACAGTTGATGCTAAAATAGCAGGTGAATTTGGACGCGTTATGGCATGGGCTGATAAAATTAGAACATTAAAAGTTAGAACAAACGCTGATACTCCAGCAGATGCTAAAAAAGCTCGTGAATTAGGAGCTGAAGGTATTGGTCTTTGCCGTACTGAGCATATGTTCTTTGAAGAAGATAGAATTGCTGCATTCAGGGAAATGATTTGTTCTGATACAGTAGAAGAAAGAGAAGCTGCTCTTGAAAAAATTCTACCATATCAACAAGGAGATTTTGAAGAATTATATGAAGCTTTAGAAGGATATCCAGTTACAATTAGATTCTTAGATCCACCTCTACATGAATTTGTTCCAACTGAAGAAGCTGATATTAAAAAATTAGCTGATGCTCAAGGTAAATCTGTAGAATACATTAAGAATTTAATTCAATCATTACATGAATTTAACCCAATGATGGGACATCGTGGATGTCGTTTAGCTGTAACTTATCCAGAAATAGCTAAAATGCAAACAAAAGCCGTTATTCGTGCTGCTATCAATGTTAAGAAAAAACATCCAGATTGGAATATCAAACCAGAAATTATGATTCCACTTGTTTGTGAAATAAAAGAATTAAAATATGTTAAAAATATAGTAGTTGAAACAGCAGATGCTGAAATTGCTAATGCAGGTATCAATCTTGAATACGAAGTAGGAACAATGATTGAAATTCCACGTGCAGCACTTACAGCTGACGAAATTGCTAAAGAAGCTGATTTCTTCTGTTTTGGTACTAATGATTTAACACAAATGACATTTGGATTCTCAAGAGATGACGCTGGTAAATTCTTAGATTCATATTATGACGCTAAAATTTTCGAAAATGATCCATTTGCTAAATTAGATCAAAATGGTGTTGGAAAATTAATGGAAACTGCTGTAAAATTAGGAAAACCAGTTAATCCAAAATTACATGTTGGTATTTGCGGAGAACATGGTGGAGATCCATCTTCAGTTGAATTCTGTCATAAGATTGGACTTGATTATGTATCTTGTTCACCATTTAGAGTACCTATTGCTAGACTTGCTGCCGCTCAAGCTGCAATCAATAATAAATAATAAATTAAAAGACTAAATCAATTAATTAGATTTGGTCTTTTTTGTATTCTAATCATTTTGGTAAATGTTAAATGCAAATTATGTCATTTATAAAAGAAAAAAATTTAACTTATTCTTAATTGAACAAGGGATAATGGTGTTATCTGGTCTTTTAAAAAGTGATATTGTAGTAAAAGTAAATATTAAAAAAACATTTGATAAATTTAAAGGAAAGAAATAAAAAATAAAAAGGAGAATGCTTTTCTCCTTTATTTATGTATTTATATTACCATAAAATTGCAATTTTTTCAAGACTAGTAATTATATTGAATTAGGTGTATTAAGAATATGAGGTGAAGAAAATGAATGAAAAAAATATGACTGCATTAGTTAGTGCTTTTGTAAGATGTTATCATATGAAAAATAGTAATATTAAAATTTTTAATGATAAGTTTAGTGAAAAAATACTAACTAGAAGTGAATATGATAATATATTCCAAAATATGAGTAATGGAATTAATTTTTTTAATCCTAGTTTTATTGGTACACAAGAACAGGCAATGGAATGGATTATAAATAATCAATTAGCGCCTTCAGTATTAGGAAGAAGTGCTTTTAATAAAAAATCTCTTAATACCGCTATTAAAATAGGATGTAAACAATATTTAGTTTATGGTGCTGGTTATGATACAAGTACAATAAATCAGAGTATTAAATGTTTTGAAATAGATAAACCCACAATAATTAAAGATAAAATCAATAGATTAAAAAATAATAATATTAGTTTAACAAATATTGAATTTATTGAGGCGGATTTTACTGATAAAAACTGGATTAGTAATGTCTTAAGTTCAATATATAATAAAGATCAAATCTCATTTAATAGTTTACTTGGAATAAGTTATTATTTATCTAAAGAAGAATTTAGTGATATGATTAAACAAATTTCTAGTATAATATGTGAAGGGAGTAGTTTATTATTTGATTACCAAACATCTGAAGAAAGCAAAGAAACACTAATTAATGAAAATTTAGCTCGAGCTGCTAACGAAGAAATGAAATACAAATATACTTATCAAGAAATAGAAAATATTTTGTTAAATAATAATTTAAAAATATATGAATGTTTAGATGATAAAGATATGACAAATGAATATTTTAATAATTATAATATATTAAATCCAAATAAAAAGATAATTGCACCTAAAGGTATAGGATATGTATTAGCAGTAAAAAAATAGAATTGTTATATTCATTAATATTAATAATAAATAATAATATAAATTTTATATAAAAAGAATTAGATATTTATATTTGTATCTTATTCTTTTTTTATATCAAATAATATTATGTTATAAATAGTTTTGTGAATAAAATAAACAATAATCTTAAAATTTTTATGTAGTTCTTATTCTAGGTTCAAATATTTAATTAGTATTTTTACATATAAATTAATTATTATATCAGATTCGGTAAACTTTTGTAAAAATATCATTTTTTTTAATAGATTTTATATTTATATTATTGAATAAAAAAAGAAATTTTGATATTATACTAGTATAATAGCAAATTTTAATTTGCAACATCGTTACTTAAATATGAGGTGATAATATGAATAATGAAAATTCCAATAAGGATATACTTGAAGTTGTTAATAATTCAGAAAGTACTTCAGCTTCAAATAAAGGGATTGAAATACTCGGTTTTGATGAAAAAGAAAATACAGTTGGTACTTCTAATAATGATGTTGATAATAGTATGAACTCTGCCTCAAATAATTATGGAGATGATATTATTAGATTATCAAACGAAATAAAGGAAATACTAAATAAGCCAAGAGAAGTTTCATCTTTATCTGCAGAAGATATCGTAAGGGAAAATGAAGTACCAGCATCAAGTAAAACAACACAAGAACTAATAGATGAAGTAACAGGAGTATCAAGAAATAATCCAAATCCTATAGAAAGAGAATATAGTCCGTTATATGGATTAAATAATGAAAATGTTGAGATGGATAATGATACAAGAGAAGCGATAGAAGAGTTTGAAAATGAAGGATTTGCGCCAAGTGAAATAATGGATGCACTATCTGATAAAGAAAAAGAAGATTATCAAACTATGATTGATGATAGAAATAAAAGAAGAGCAGAAGATATCGTAAGAGAAAGAGAAGTACCAGCATCAAGTAAAACAACACAAGAACTAATAGATGAAGTAACAGGAGTATCAAGAAATAATCCAAATCCTATAGAAAGAGAATATAGTCCGTTATATGGATTAAATAATGAAAATGTTGAGATGGATAATGATACAAGAGAAGCGATAGAAGAGTTTGAAAATGAAGGATTTGCGCCAAGTGAAATAATGGATGCACTATCTGATAAAGAAAAAGAAGATTATCAAACTATGATTGATGATAGAAATAAAAGAAGAGCAGAAGATATCGTAAGAGAAAGAGAAGTACCAGCATCAAGCAAAACAACACAAGAACTAATAGATGAAATAACAGGAGTATCAAGAAATAATCCAAATCCTGTAGATTTAGAAAATGGTCCATTAGCTAACTTGAATAATAGTAATTTTATTGATCCTTTGTTAAATGATGATTCTATAGTTGAACAATTAACAAATCCTACTAATCCGGATTCAAATAATGGTGGGTCTAATGATGGTGGCTCAACAGAAGGAACAGATGGAAACGATAATCCAAATCAAAATGGTGATGAAATTAGAGATTTTAATTTATCATTTGATGGTATGGATAAAATAGAAATTCAAACGGTAAATGGAAATGAAGATTTATTAAAGGATTTAGATGCTATTGAAAAAGAAATTAGAAAACGTGAAGAAATAAGTCAAAACCCATATAGAGATTTGTCTGATGATCAATTAGATGATATGTATGAAGAATTAGACAAAAAAATAAAAGATGAATTCATATATAGTTCTCAATATCAAAATGGAATGGAAGAAAATGATAATAATTCACTTGTTGACCAAATGAGATTTTTAAAAGAAGAAATTCTTAGAAGAAAGGAAAATGGTAAATATGGTGATGTATCTACAGAAGAACTTCAAAAACAATATGATGAATTAGACAAAAAAGTAAAAGATGAATTTATATATAGTTCTCAATATCAAAACGGAATGGAAGAAAATGACGTTAGTGATATTGTAAATGAATTAAATCAAATAAAGTCAGAATTAGATAAGCGAAAAGAAAATAAATTTGCTGGAATGAGTTATGATGAACTAATTCAAAAACGTGATGAACTTCTAGATGAATATAATTTTGTTGCTCATCAAGAAAATGGCCTAGAAGGCAATGTCAACAATAATACAAATGGAAGAAAAGTATTTATTAACGACATTCAAACACAACAAAATATTTCGATGGATAATAGCGGATTTAAAGATGGAGTTTATTATAACCTACAAGAAATTATTGACGCATTAAATAAAGAATTAGATAATATTGCTCCTAATGAAGTTGTTGTTTGTAAAAAAACAGGAGAAGTTGTATCTCGTGCAGATTTCATTGATACTGTCGTTAAAGCTGCATTTGAATATGATTTAGTTCATGTTGATGACGCAGAAAGAAAAATTGATTATAACTCTTATATGCTTAAGTTAAGACCAGAACATTCTAAAGATAAATTAGATAAAGGTGAAGTTACAACTATTCAAAAAGACGAAAATGGTAATGAAATTCCATTGGCGCCTAATGGTCCTTATGTTAGAGGTGAAGATATTAAAAAAATTCTAAATGATTACGGAATAAAAGGAAAAACACCTAATATCGACTTAGACGATTTGAATACAATGGTTGCCAGAATGGATGCAGATATGTTAGATAAGTTCTGGGGAAATAAAGAAAAAGCTCAAAAATATAAAGAAACTATTGATCAATATAAAAGTCATATAATTACTAGGGAAGATGGAACACAATATGTAGAAGATTTTGAAGATAAGGCAGAGATTGAACAATTTTTACAACTAGAAGACTTTGGACCTAGATTAGAAGCTTATAGTAGATTACAGGTTAATAATGATAATTCACTTTATTTGGAAAGAATTGAATATTTTAGAGAAATAGGTATGGACTTACCAAAGGGTGAAAATGGTCAAGAACTATCTGATGATGAAATAGTAAAAATATTTGCTGAAGATGATGCTCAATATATTTCAACATATAATAACTCATATAATAGATTAATGACAACTTATTATAATCTTCAAACGCTAGGTAAATATGGAGAAAAAATGCCATATTACAAAATGGAACATGCTAAGGAAGATGATGGTTTTGGTGTAAGATTAACATATGCAGCAAAAAATGTTGGTCATACTATGATGAATATTGTATTATTTGGGAAAAATCATATTAGTGCACCAATCCATAAATTTGTTGGTACTTATGTTGTTGCTCCAGTCTATAAGTTGATAACTAAAGCTGATGAAAGAACAGCAGGACAATATGGAAATAAAAGAAGTCATAGATATCAAGCTGCATTAGAATATTATCAACAACAATATTTAAAAGATTGGTATAATAAAAGACAAGAAAATGGTAAACCATTTAAACAATTTGGTGGCTTAGCTTCTTCATTAAAAATGTTAACAGTTGCTAGATTTAAAGCTTTAACAGCTTCCGAAGAAGCTTACAAAAGAATACTAGAAGCTGGTCATATGAGTAACGTTATTTACGCAACTCAAGAACTTGAAAGAAAAAAGAAAGAAAAAGAATATTTAGAAAAGATAACTACTGAAAAAGAAACATATCTTAATAGACAAAGAGAATTAGAAACACAATTACAAAGTGTTCAATCTGAAGAAGAAAAAACAACAATTTCTAATGAACTTGCTAGTATCAAAGCTAAATTAGAAAAAATGGATAAAGTAAGTAATTCAAAGCAGAAGTTTACACAAAAATCTAATCAAACAGATGCAATTAATTTAGATCAACATAATAAATCAAATAAACAAAATGTTACACATGTTGTAACGGCTGTTGAAACCGCTTCAAAAATAGCGATGGGTGTAGTTGCTAAAAAAGCTTTATATAAGATTGTACAAGAAAGAAAAGTTACAAAGACTCCTGATACGGTTGGATATAAAACAGAAACAACTATGGATCAAAATGCATTAGAAAACTTAACTCTTAACGATGGTAAGAATGCCACGGTTGATGATAATTTAATGTATACTGCTTATGATAATCAGCCAGTTCAATATGTTACTGGAAAAGGTTTAGATGGTGATGTAACAGGAATTGTTACTCCTCGCATGGGATCACATCGTTATTCTGGAAGTACAGTTGTTTCAAATACTAATATTCCACATTCATCTGTTACACTTGCTCAAACTCCAAGTGCAGATGCAACTATTTGGGATACTATGTCAGGAGTATTACAAAGTAGAGGTATTGATAAATCTTCACAAGATTTAATTGGAATAATAACTAATAGTCAAGATCCACAAGCTGCTTTTGTTGATTTCTTCAATAATACAGCAATTGAAATTGGTGAAAAAGGATGGGTATATTTAGATGGACAAAAACTATTAGAACAAGTAATGGTTACTACAAAGGTTCCTTATACTATACCTGGAACTGAAATAGCTACATATGTTCCTAAAAAAGTATTAGATCCAAAAGCACTTGCTGGTTTAACTGCTGTTGCGGCATCAGGACTAGATAATGTAATCAACGAAGTTAGATCAACTAGAGGAGAAGAAGAAATGATAGAAGAAGGATTAAGAAAAGGTCCAGCTGAAAATGAAAGAATAAAAAATAAACCAACAGCTCAAGAAATAAATCCAGAAGGACAAGTAGAAGTTGGATTTACAGGTAAGCGTGATGGAGATTATGAAGCTTGGGAAAGAAAATATGGTTCTCAACCTGTAGAAAACGAACAATCAAGAGGTAGAGGTAGATAATATGGAAAATGATAACATTATTGAAGTAATGACTACGAGCGGAAAAATAGAAAGATGTTCTGTATATTATTTAGTAGAAATTTCAAATAGAACTTTTTGTGTATTAGGTGCTGAAAATAATACAGATAATTCTGTTTTTGTCGCAGAGGCTGTAGATACTGATAATCCTGAATTGCTTCAATTTCAAATAGTTAAGGATCAAAATATAATAGATGAAGTTATGAGATTATATAAAACCGAACAAGAAAGTTAAAGAGGTGGATAAAATGGGTGTTAAAGTTAATGAAGTAGTAGATTTAGGTGGAAAAACTTATATATGTTATAATGTTCAAGTTTATGGTGATGTAAAATATGTTTATTTTATAAGTGATACAAAGCCAGTAGAAATGAAATTTGCTAAAGAAATAATTGATGGTGATGAAATAAAGATGGAAATTATTAATAACCCGGATGAAAAAGAATTCGCCTTATCATTAATAACTAACAAATAGAAGAATTACTCTAGTAAAGTAATCAAATATAAGAGAATGACATATAGTCATTCTTTTAATATAACATTATATAATTTACTATTTAGTGATATAAATGCTATAATAATTAAGAGGTGTATTTATGATAGATATATTATTAAATTTATTTAGACATACAACTTCTGCAGAAGAACAACAAAAAATAGATGGAACCAAAATTCATCCAGAACAAATAAAAAATAAAGGTACTCCATTAGAAATAAATCCAAATGGAATATCTGAAGTTGGTTTTACAGGAAAAAAAGAAAAAGACTATCTTCTTTTAGAAAAAAAGTATAATAAAATAAAATAATCTGCATATTAAAGATTATTTTATTTTATTATTGAATAATATTATGATATAATAATAATTACTTTAAGGAGATGTAGTAATATGGAAATAAAAAATTTTAATCAAAGTATAGTAAAAAAGGTTTTAGCTTCATCTTGTGCTTTAATTATGGTAGCATCTTTTGCTGGATGTAATAATGATGTTAAAATAGATGAAGAATTAGCTAGTAGTTTAAGTTATAGTGATGGAAATTTTGAAGATATGAATATAAAACAACAAAAAGAAATAACTAAAACAATAAATGAATCTTTATATGATGTAATTCCACCTAAAGTTGCTTATATTGACGATTATGATATAAGTTCAATTGCGGAAAATACTTTAAGATGTGATATTAAAAATATTGGGAACGATTCTGTTTTGAATCTTATAATTAATAATCCTAATGAATTTCTTTTTTCGGATATAGAAATAAATAATATTAAAAAAGTAATATCTTCATATAAAATTAATTCAATAACTATTACTTCAACTGATTTTAAAAATGATTTTTCAAAGGAATTATTAAATGAATTGTTGATTTCTAATGATGATTTTCAAGTTGATACATTAAATATTTATGACTGTGAAAATATTAAAGAAATAGAAAATTTAGAAAAAGCTTCACAAATAAAATCTTTAAATATAATAAATGAGTCTTTATCTAAGAATCAAGAATTTAGTTTAAAAAAATATAGTTCTTTAAATAATTTAGTAGTTGAAAATAATCCTTCTCTTACAAATATAGATAGTTTAAAGAATATATTAAATATAGAATTAAATGATTATCAACCTGAGTATATCAAAAATTATAACACTAAAGAAAAAGAAAAATTATTAATTAAAACTATTTTATCGAATAAAGTAAGTTTAAGTAATAAAGCAAAGGTTTTAATAAAAGGGTTTGTTATTGATGATTTGACATTTAATAATAAGAATATAGATTTAGTTATTGATGATTGTGAAATAGAAAATGATATTTTAAATATTAATATTGAAACTGGTAATAGCTTACAAATAAATTATAAATATCAAAATTTATATAATAATACTATCAACATTAATGGTAATAAATTAAATAATGAAAATATAATTGCAAATATGGGAGATTATGATTCAGTTATCATTAATAATGATTTGGAATTAAGACCAGAAAGTTTTTATAGTTTAGTAATTAATAATAATACTTTAAACTATGTTACATCTGAAATTTCTACTAACAAGGTATTAACTAAGAAATAAACTTATCATTATGATAAGTTTTTTGTTATAATAAAATAGAGGTGATTATATGAAATATATTTCTGTTGGTCAAGCTACATATGATATTACTTTAATGTTAGATAAATTACCTTTAGAAAATACTAAGATAAAAACTAAAGAAAGAGTTTGCTGTGGGGGAGGAAGTGCTTCTAATTCAGCTTATTTACTGGCTTTATGGAACCAATCATCTTATTTTGCTGGCACTATTGGAAATGATAGAGAAGGTGAATTGATTGAAAAGGAACCTAAAGATAAACAAGTAAATTTAAAATATTTAAGTAAGCAAAATATAAATACACCTATAAGTTATATACTTTCAAACAAAAATAAAAAGACTAGAACTGTAATTACATATAAAGAAAAAGAAAATAATTTAATTAACAAAGTAAAAATAGATAAAGATTTTGATTGTATTATTTTAGATGGATATGAAAAAGAATTTGCGGATCAAGTTTTATTTGAAAATCAAGATGCAATAAGTATTTTAGATGCTGGTAGAGTTAATATAGATATGGTGGATTTAGCTTATAAAGTAGATTATATTATAACTTCTAAAACTTTTGCTTACAAATATACTAATATTGAAATAAAAAATAAAAATGATTTAATAAAAATATATGATAATTTATATAATAGATTTAATTCTAATATAATTATAACTTTAGAAGATAAAGGATGCTTCACTAAAATAAACGGTAAATATGTTTTAGTTCCTACTATTCAAGTAGAAGCTATTGATACTACAGGTGCAGGAGATATTTTTCATTCTGCTTTTGCTTATTTTATTACACATAATTATGATCTATTAGATACTCTTAGATTATCCAATTTAACTGCTTCTTTATCTACTAAATATATAGGAAGTAGAAACTCTATAGTTTCTTTAGATGAGGTGCTAAAATTATATAATGAATTATATAAATAATAAAAATATATTAGATATGCATGGTATGGATAGAGAATATGGTAAAATTATTTTAAAAGAGTTTATTCAAGATAATATTAAGATGAGAAATAGAGAAATAGTAATAATACATGGGATAGGGAAAGGTATTCTTAGAAAAATGGTAATAGAGGAATTAAAAAAGAATAAAGATGTTTTAGAGTATCATATTGATTTTTATAATCCAGGTAGTACTAATGTTATTTTAAAAAATATAAAGTAAATTTATGACAATTAATTTGTAAAACTATTGTAAAAAGATACACTTATATCAAAAAATGTTATAATTAAGGTGGTGAATAATATGAATATATTAAATAATATTGTTATTATTTTATTTGCAATTGGTATTATATTAATAATTATAAGTGAACTTCTTACAATGATGAATAATAATAAACCTAAAAATAAGAACAAATTTATAGCTAAACCCGCAATATTAATTCCGGCGCGTGATGAATCTAAAGTTATTGAAAATCTGCTTATAAGTATTAAAAATCAAACATATAAAATAAATATGGAAGATGTTTATGTAATTGTAGAAGATGCTAAAGATAAGACAGTGGATATTTGTAAAAAATATGCCTCTACAGTAGTAGTTAGAAAGAATATTGAAAATAGAAGAAGAAAAGGATATGCATTAGATGATGCGGTAAAGTATATTTTAAAATTTAAAAAGAAATATGATTTATATTTTATTTTTGATGCTGATAATATTTTAGATAAGAATTATTTAAAAGAAATGAAGAAAACTTATGAAGATGGTTATGATATAGGAATAGGATATAGAAATTGTAAAAATGGTAATGCTTCTGTTGTAGCAGCATCTTCTGCTTTAGTTTTTTCTTTGGTTAATACTTATTCTAATACTGTAAAACAAAAATATGGTAAAAATTTAACTATATCAGGTACAGGATTTTATATTTCTGGAAAATATATAGAAAAGTGGAAAGGGTATCCATTTCATACTTTGACAGAAGATTATGAGTTAACGCTATATGCAACACTCAATAATATGACCTCATATTATAATAAAAACGCTATTTATTATGATGAACAACCAGTTAAATATATAGATACTATAAATCAGAGAACTAGATGGATAAAAGGTTATTTTCAAGCTAGAGGAATATACGTAAAAAAAATATTAAAATCATTAACTAAAAAAGATAATAATTATGGTTCTAAATTAAGCGAATGTATTGGAGTAGTACCTTATATATTTATGATTTTATCTTTTGTTGTTTACTTAATATTACAAGGATTAGTTATATATGCTAGTATTACTAGTAATAATGATATATTATTAGCTGTTACTATAAAAAATATTTTATTAATTTTTCTAATTATTTATTTAGCTATTTTATCTTTAACAATATTCTTATTAATTAAAGAAAATAAAACTATTAATTTCAGTTTTAAAACTAAAATAAAAACTATATTTTATTTTCCAATTTTTTTATTATCATATATACAGTGTGCCATAAGAGCGCTAGTTATTCGTGATGTGAGTTGGAAGAAAGTAGAACATAAAGAAAATGATATAATTTAAAAAGAAGAAGTTATCTCCAACTTCTTCTTTCTTTTTTTATTTTTGATAAAACTTTATTTGTATTATTTTCAATAGAGGTATTTTGTTCTATTAAAGGGGCTTTATTTTTAATAACAAATTTATTAGTATTTGTATCAAAAACTATTTCTTTTCCTTTGTCTAAAAACCTATTAAAATCAATATTTTTCAAAAACAATTCCATATCTTCAATTAAAGAATTATTATTATATTTATCATATGAATCAGTAATACATATATCTTTATTTTTTATATTAAATATTTGCGCAATAGTTTCTTTATTTTTTACAGGATCTCCATAACCAGATGACCACATTTCATTATTTACGGGGCATTTTTCCATAACAGCAGTCATTATTCTTCTACTATAAGAAGGATGACATAATGGGAAGAAACATATGTTAGGATCTAACACTTGCATACCATCTTTTATATTTAATTTTATTAAAATAAACTCATTTCCACATTTATTAAGATCATAAAATACTAAATTTACTCTATATCCCATTCTTTCTAATAACTCAGTCATTGATAGAATAAACATACCACGTCTTTCAATAGTAGTATTACTAGTTCCGTAATCACTAGATACATTATAATAGATATTTATTACATTATTTAAGTCTTCTCTTTTTAATTTATGCATACAATTAGGATTTTGAGTTAAATATCTTGGAACATTGGGTCTACTACCATAAACATAATACCTAGTGTCTCTATTTTTAGATAAATAGGGCATTAAGTCATTTATTTTTGTTTTTATATCTAAAAATTTAGGAATGTTTTTTTTATCACCTTGTCGAAATAACTCTATAGCTTCATCAAATGTATCAGTTCCATACATACTCATATTGGTTCTATGACTAGATAAAGGATAGTTTTTTGTCCATGGAAAAACATCTTTTGTTGAATTAATATAATCAATAATTTCAAATGAACTATTAAAGTTGATTTTATAAAGCGTAACTTCCTCATTAGCTATATCTAATTTGTCTGTAACAAAATTCTTCATTTTGATACCTATCTTCTATATTTTCTATCATTGTTAATAGCTTTTTGGAAGGCTTTTGCACATTCTGTATTACCAGTTTTACTAATTATTGCAGAACAAATACTATCAAGAGTCTGTGGATCTTCTCCTTTGATTAATTTCGCTCTTAAAGCTTCATCAAGGGATACAATTGTAGATTCTAAACTTTTATTAATGCTAGCCATAGTTTTAGTTGTTACAATTAGATTTTTATTACCCATATTATTTGTAACATCTCTAAAAGTAATTAAGAATTCATAAACATCTAAATGATTTTTTAATATTGTTTGTTCTAGATTTTTATCATAATCTATTTTTACAACAGAATATCTATCAATAGATGAAGCATCCAACGGATTTCTATGGTAATCAGCATTACCACCCTCACCAAATGTATTAGCCGCTGCGAATAATCTGAAATTAGGATGAGGTTGTACTTCTTCACTATTTGGGAATACATAAGGTAAGAATCCATCAGTACCAGTTATCTTATTTAACTCTAGTAAAGCTTTTGGTTCTGAATTATCAATTTCATCTAAGAAACAAGCATAACCATATTTATAACAATCATAGAATGGAACTGGACTATAATTACCATTAGCATCCATAAATCCTCTAATTGATACAAATTCATCAGCTATATATCCTATATTTACAAATTTAAGATTTAAAACTTCACAAACTTGTCTAGCAATAGTAGATTTACCACATCCACTAGGTCCTTGAAGTAGGATAGGTTCGTTATTAATAGTAAATTTTAAACAATCATCAAATCTTTCGTGATATAACTTAGTATCATCTTTGTGTTGAATAGCAGTTGCATAACGAGCTCTAGCCGGAATATTCATATCTAATAATTCATTATAACCACTATCTTTTGCGCGTAATACTTCTTCAGCTTCAGGATGTTGTCCTAAAAAGTTTTGTATTTCTAAATGAATTGATTTACCAAGACCTTCTATTTGTCTTTGTCTATTGTCCGCCACTGAATTGATTTTAGCAATTGTTTCATCAGCTTCACCTAAAATACCTTTTGTTTCTTTTTTAAAAGCTTCAACTGCTTCTGAGACTTCTCTTTCTAAAGCTCCCTCTCTATTGGCAAAAGTACCAACTAAATGATCATATCTGTTTTGCATATCATCTGTCATTCTTTTAACTTTTTCAGGAAGTTTAGCTATTTCAACTTCATCTAATTCATAAAAACCAGCAAGTTGTCTTGAAAAAATAGTAGCTTCTTTTAATATATCTTTAGCTGTTTCTATATTAAATGCTTGAAAATCTATTTTAGAAATAGTATCAAGTATTAAAGAAATATATGCACCTTCATCATTAAAATATTTTCTTGTTTTTATAATGAAATTTTTTATCTCATCTCTTAAAACACTTCCATATATTAATTGATTACTATCATCTTTTTTATATAATATTTTAATAATTTCTTTTGCAGCTTCTTTATCATTAAACATAGTATAGATATTATTAAAATCTTCTATTAGTTTTTTATAATTTATTTTTTCTAACAAGTCTTTATCTAAAAATAAATTTTTAAAATATTCAAATTTTCTAATTAGACTTTCATTGTTTTTATTAACAACAATTGTATTGTATAATTCACTGCATATATAATTACCTATATTAATGTTAATATCTTTACTTACTATATCAATAGCATTATTCCAAAATAAATTTTGATCACAATAAAATCTATTTTCTTCAGCATTAGAGTAAGTGTTGATAAAATCATCACGTTCTTTAGAAAATTTAGTATCAATACTTTTAAGTTTTATTATTTTTGCATTTTCTTTATTTTCTAATACAAATTCTTTCTTTTTGTTAAAATCAAATAAGCCCATATTTTTTAACCCCCTCTATAATTTGATGCACATCATCTAAATATGTTATTTCATTATTTATTTCGTATGTTTTATTTATCGTAAAACCTGTTTTTAAATTTTCATCTTTATTTATTTCATATAATTTATAATTATATTTATTTTCATAAAAATATTTATATTCTCCAGTAGATTGAGTAGGTAAGTAATTAATTTGTTCTAAAACATATTTCTTATCATCATACTCAAAAGTTCTTAGAATAATATCTAAATCTTCATTTTCAAAGAAGAAAGAACAATTTTCATTATATTTAATATTTTTCTTTGTCTTAATTTTTATATTAGCCAAATCATCATTAATGTTAATAATACTATTTTGAGTTATGTAATAATTATTTTCTTCTTTTTGAGATAACCCAAAGTATAAATTATCACAACCTTTGTTATAGTTATTAATTTTAAAATTATATAATGACATATAAAAATATAATAATTTTTGATCACTTTCTTGATTTTGTAAATTATTTTTTTGAAGACCTACTATTTTATTATTATATTTAATTATATTTTGTTGATTTAAATTATTTAGAGAATAATCTATTTTTCCTTCAATTCCAGTATTATTATCTTTCCAACTAGTACTTATTGTATCATCGTAAAAGTTAATATTACCATCTATATCAAATAGACTATTTCCAATCATATTTACTTTAAATTTATAATTTTTTCCGTTTTTATATATATAAATTGGAAGAAATTTATTTATACCATTATCACTATAATTAATTATCCACTTATTTTTTATACCTTCAATATTTGTAATTTCACATTGATTAGTACTTGATTCTAAAAATAATAATGAATTTCCTAAATCATTAACAATATTTCTTATTATATCAATATCAAATTTTTTTGTAGAATTTTCAATAATAGGATAATTTTGAGTATAGGGTATTTCATTATTATTTATTTTGTTTAATTGATATAAATTTTCTAAATCTTTAAAAATCTTTTTAGTGTTCTCTCCAACTAATAAAATTTTATCTTTATTAGTAGATGCAGTATATAATTCTATTAGCTTACTTAATAGTAGGTGAAAGTATTCGTCAGTATAATTATATTTTATAGTTTCATCTTTACCATAAGTAACTTCAAGAAGTAGGCAATGACCATCGGCGAATACTTCATCTACAAGATCGACAAGATTTATAGTCTTTAAATCATGAATTTGTTCTATTTCAATTTCTTTTTGATTTGTAATCATAATTACTTACCACTGTTTTGTGGATTAATTGATTTTAATAATGGACTTTTTGCAGTTGTATTTGTATTGGCACTTTGACTTTCAACAACAGTAGTTTCAGGTAATTCAGGCAAAGTCATAGACTCTAATAATTCAACATCATTTTCGCTATAGTTAACGCGGCGTTTTATTACTTCTGTAATTTTTGATATTTCCGCAATAGCTTTCTCATCAATTTTCTGTTTAGCTTCTAAAGCTTTTTGCTCTTGAGCAAATCCTTGTTCTAAAATTTTCTTTTTCTCGCTTAAATCTTTAACTAGAGTATTAACTGTTTCGTTATAAATTGTTCCTTTTTGAGCAATTGTTTGAGCTCTTTGAGCATTTTCTAATTGTTTTTTAGAATTAGATACAATGGCGGCATTTAATCCATCGTTAATTGTTTCAATAGTATCTAATGTGTCAGAAGCATTTCTTGTTCTGATTGCATCTTTACCAACTATTCTTAGGAAGGTTAGAGTAGTTGTTTTAATTTCATAAAGTTCTTTCATTGACTTTTTATTTACTTCATGAAGTACCATATTGTTGTTTAAATCATTATATCCTAAAATTCTAGATCTTTCTAACGTTTCTAAGTGATCTTTAAAGTCCGCAATATTATTTTCAGCCTTTTTAATTTGCAAATTAAATCTATGTTCATCTTCACCAGGTTGTGGACCCATTTCCTTTTTTAAAGCAATTTTACGTTCATATTCATCTAAATCAATTTTTCCCATTGTTATTAAGTTCTCTAACTCCACTAAAACTCTTTCTTGTTCGGTATGGTATTGGATTCCAGCTTTGAATTCTTCAGTAGTTCTAAGTCCAGTTTCGTCAACGATTCTTTCTATTTCAGCGCAATTATCTTCTACTTTTTTACATGCATCAGTATAAGTGTCTCTACCTTCTAATTTATAATCACCTGTAATTTTATTTATTAATTTACCAAAAAGAGTATTTGAACGCTCATCAATCTTTTTTTGTAATTCATCTTCTTTATCTAAATTATCGTTAAAATTTATAATTTCATCAATTTTTTCCTTAATAATAGTTTTAGATTCCCCAATTTTTTGACTACCGAAATCACTACTTGACGCAGTTACAACTTGTTCAAGTTCAAGTAAGACATCTTCTCCATAGTGAAATATAGATTCTATATCAGCCATATTTACTCTTTCACCAAGATAATTTTTCTTGAATTCTTGTACTAATAATTGTTTTTCTTGTTCTTCGTTTTGTACAGTATCATTTACATTCTCTACAATAACTTCTCCATTAAATATATTATTTTCCATATTATTTTCCCCCTTTGAATTATTTATATTTGTTTGATTTTCATAATCACTAGTATATTTTGTATTTGAATTGTATTCTTCTGTTCCATAATCAAAATCCATATCTCAACCCACCTCATTTCAAAAGTGACATTATGATACCATATTTCAAAAAAAAAAGCAAGTATTTTCTTCTATAAGATGTAGTAAACTAGATGTGGGAATAATTATTAAAACATAAAAAAAAGAGAAA
>JBJEXX010000043.1:0-4930 GCA_051886215.1 Bacilli bacterium
TTTTCCACTTTGCGAAGTAATACTATTTCCTTCTTTAGTACAAGGGGAAGAAGCTAAATATGATATAGTAGATAAATTGAAAATTGCGGATAATTTTGGAGTAGATGTAATAATATTAGGTCGTGGCGGAGGAAGTATTGAAGATTTATGGCCATTTAATGAAGAAATAGTTGCGAGAGCGGTCTATGAAGCTAATACTCCAATAATTTCAGCAGTAGGTCATGAAATAGATTTTACAATATGTGATTTTGTTGCGGATTTACGTGCAGAAACTCCAACTGGTGCGGCAGAACGAGCTGTTCCAAATCTAACAGACGTTTTAAATTATATTGATCAATTAACTATTAGAGTAAGTAAAAGTATTAATAGTAAAATAGAAAATAATAAAATAAATTTAAAAAGATTAACTGAGTCATATATATTAAAAAATCCTTTAAGTATATATGAAATAAAAGAACAAAAATTAGATATAGAAATAGATAAAATTAACTCTTTAATTTTAAATTATTTAGATACATATAATATTAAAGTAAAAAATATAATAGAAAAATTAGAAATACTTAATCCAATGAATGCTTTAAAAAGAGGTTATTCTGTAGTTAAAAAAGATAATAAAGTGGTTAGTATTAAAGGTATAAAAGAAAATGATACTATAAGTATTGAGATGCAAAATGGTACTGTAATTAGTAAAGTTAGTGAGGTGAAAACAGATGCTTAAAGTTAAAAGAGAAGATTTTACTGATTTAACAGAAGATGATAAATTTAATTTAGATAATGTTAATGATTTATTTTTAAAAATAAGTGAAGAATATCAAGAAAAAGAAGATAAGGAGAAAGATGATGACAGAAAAAAAGATTAAATTTGAAGATAAATTAAATGCCTTAGAAGCAATAGTTAAAAATTTAGAAAGTGGAGATGTTGCTTTAGAAGATGCAATTGATGAATATACAAAAGCTATGAAACTTGCTAATGAATGTTCTAATACTTTAAAATCTTCAGAAGAAAAAGTAAATAAAATATTAAAAGAAAATGGTAAATTGGAAGATTTTGTAGTTGAATAGGAGAACTTTAAATGGAAGAATTAACAGATTTAAAAAAAATGCTTCATCAATTAAATGCTCCTTATAAAAGGACAGAAGCTTATGAAATTTTTGGGGACAAAATTGCTCCGCACGATCCTAGAGTTTCGGTGTTTTGGGACACTCAAATACATTATGTAGTTAAATATGAAAATGCACCTATTGAAAACGTGAAGGTATATCAAAAGATAAAATAGAAAAGGAGAAAAAATATGACATTAGTAATTATGGCTGCTGGTATGGGTAGTCGATTTGGAGGATTAAAACAAGTAGAACCATTTGGACCAAATGGTGAATTTATTATAGATTATTCTATATATGACGCTAAACAAGCAGGAGTAGATAAAGTGGTTTTTATCATCAAAGAAGAAAATTATGATTTATTTAGAAATACTGTAGGCAAAAGAATAGAAGATAAAATAAAAGTAGAATATGTTTTTCAAAAAAATGACTTTTTACCTGAAGGAATTGTATTCCCAGAAAGAGCTAAACCACTAGGAACATCTCATGCTATTTATTGTTGTAAAGATGTTGTTAAAGATAATTTTATAGTAATAAATGCTGATGATTATTATGGAAGAGAATCTTTTAAAATAATAAAAGATTATATGGATAATATAGATGTAAATGATACTAAA
This sequence comes from Bacilli bacterium, assembly GCA_051886215.1. Lineage (GTDB taxonomy): Bacteria > Bacillota_I > Bacilli_A > RF39 > UBA660 > JBJEXX01. The sequence goes on from JBJEXX010000043.1 coordinate 1,719, forward strand.
TTTTCACTTGCTGGATATATTACTAAGAATACTTTAACTGAAAATGGAAAAGTAAAAAGAGGAATTATCAAAACAGATGACAATAATGAATTAACTAGTATTATTGAATCATCTATTGGTTATGTAGATGGAAAGTTAGAAGCTAATGATTTAGAAACAAATGAAAAAGTAGATTTAAGTGCTGATGATTTAGTATCAATGAACTTTTTTGGTTTTACACCTAGGATTTTTGATTATATTGAAAAAAACTTTTATGACTTTTATGAATCTCATAAAGATAAATTAGACACTTGCGAATTTTTATTGCCTACGACTTTAACTGATATGATAAAAGAAAATAAATGTGAAGTCGAAGTATTAAAAACTCCTTCTGTATGGCACGGTGTAACATATAAAGAAGATAAACAAGAAGTAACTGAAGCAATTAGTAATCTTATTAAAGACGGAGTTTATGCTGAAAATTTATGGAGTAAATAATAATGAAAAAACTACTTATAGATATAGATGAAGTTATATGTGAAAATGGTTTTGTTGAAGCTTTAAATAAATTTAAAAATACTAATTATAAACTAGATGATTTTAAAAATTATTTAATTGAAGATTTTTTAGATTCTGATGAGAAAGAAGCATTTTATGATTTCTTTTTAGAAAGAGATTCTTATGAAAATGTAAATCTTATTAAAGATTCTATTGAAGTTATTAAAGAATTAAATGAAGTATGTGACATATACCTTTATTCAGCATGTATTATGTATGGTAGAGAAAATAATTGTGGTAGAATTTTTTCTGATAAATATAATTTTATTATTAAATATTTGCCATTTATAGATCCTAAAAAGATAATCTTTACCAATACTAAAAATTTATTTTTAGGTGATATTCAAATAGATGATAAATTAAGTAATTTAGAAGGACCAATTAAATTAAAATTATTATTTACTGCCTATCATAATAAAGAAATAGATGATAAAACATTAAAAGAAAAGAATATTATTAGAGTAAATAATTGGCAAGATGTTAAAAAAATAGTTTTAAATTATATAAATGAATAAAATACTGAAATTGGTATTTTTTTTCATTTATATTTTTTTTAATATGTAGAACAATAATAATGTAGTTTCTTTAAAAGGAGTGATTTTTTATGAATTTTAAACGAATACTACAAATGCTTTTTCTTTTAGTTGTTTTTATTATTCCCAGCTATGTTAAAGCTTATTCAAACAAAGTAATTTTAGGTGGGGAAAATATTGGTATCAGAGTAGATAATAAATATATTACAGTTGTTGGTTTTTATGAAGTAGAAGGAAAATATATAGCTAAAGAAAGTGGTTTAGAAGTAGGAGATAAAATCGTAGAAGTAAATGGAGTAAAACTTTCTAATATAGATGACATGGTAGAAGCAATAAAAGATACTGAAGTTACTATGACTATATTAAGAAATGACAAAAAAAAGAATATAGATTTTGATCTCTACGAAGATGATAATGGCGTCATTAAAACAGGTATTTATGTGAAAGATAAAATAACAGGAATTGGAACACTAACTTATATAGATCCAAATTCAAAAGTTTTTGGAGCGTTAGGACACGAAATTGATGAATCAACAACTGGTGAAAAAGTAGAAATTAAATCAGGAGAAATATTTTATTCAAATATAACAGGAATTACAAGAAGTTCCGGTGGAAATCCTGGTGAAAAAAATGCGACTTTTGATATAGATAATGTCTATGGTTCAATAAAGGAAAATGAATCTTCCGGTATATTTGGAACATATGAAAAAGAAATAGATAATAGTAAGTTAATAGAAGTAGGAACAAAAGAAGAAATTAAATTAGGAAAAGCAAAAATGTTAACTGTATTAAGTGGTGATACAGTAGAAGAATTTACAATTAATATTACTAGTATAGATAAAAATAATAATATTAAAAATATATTATTTGAAATAACAGATAGTAAGTTAATAAAAGAAACAAATGGTGTAGTAAGTGGTATGAGTGGCTCACCGATTATTCAAAATAATAAATTAGTCGCAGCGGTTACACACGTTGTTGTGTCTGATCCCATAAAAGGATATGGTATTTTAATAGAAACAATGTTAGAAGAAGGAGATAAGAGTAAAGAATAATCTTTGCTCTTTTTATAAATTTTAATATTGAAAAACAAAATATTTTATATTATAATTTTATTAACATCTTATAAAGAGCGATGGAGGGACTAGCCCGATGAAGTCGCACCAACCTATTAAATTAGGTGGTAATGCTAGATCTATAAGATAACTTTTTATACTCAAGAAGTTATCTTGGGTGTTTTTTTATGAGATGATATAAATGTTAGGATTAAAAATAGGAGGTATAATATGATAGAAAAAGTTAATCCAAATCATCCAGACAAAATTGCTGACAGAATTGCAGGAGCAATAGTAGATCTTGTATATAGGAATAATAAATTTCCTAAGATTGCAACAGAAGTTTTAATAGGACACGATGAGTGTCATATTATTATTGAAACAAGTGAAATAATAGAAACTTCAGAAGTAAAAAAAATAGTAGAAAGAATTGCAGGAAAAGTTAATCTTGATTTAAAAGTAGTAAAACAAGATATACATTTAGCAAAAAATCAAGATAATATTATTAAATGTGGAGATAATGGAATTTTTAAAGGAGTACCTTTGACAGAAGAACAAATTAAGTTATCTAAGATAGCAAGAGATATTTATAAAAAATATAAATCAGATGGAAAATATATATTGGATAATGAAAAATTAATAATATGTCAAAGTAACGCTAAAACAGAAGAATTAAGAAAAAAATATCCAACCGCAATTATTAATCCATTGGGTGATTGGACAGGTGGATATAATGTAGATACCGGTGCCACAAACAGAAAATTAGGAAGCGATATGGCCGATAGTATAACTGGAGGTGGATTACATGGAAAAGATTTGTCCAAAGCTGATGTATCTATAAATATATATGCATTTTTAAAAGCTCAAAAAGAAAATAAAGAAATTAAATTCAGTTGCGCAATTGGAGAAACTACTATAGATAACAAGAAATATAGTGAAATAGTAGAAATAGCTCGTGATTATATTAATAATATAGGTGGCTTTGAAGCACTTGCTGAATGGGGATTATTTTAATTTATTAATCGACTATGTAGATGAAGTAAAGTAAATGTTGGAAAATTTTAAGAGAAAATACAAGTTATATAAT
>JBJEXX010000044.1:0-19712 GCA_051886215.1 Bacilli bacterium
AAAATATAACCCTACCTCTCATAAGAAAGGTGCAGTTATATTTTTATTTAACGTTTTGATATTTGACATTTGAGTGTAAACAAAAAAATGCATTTTGTAAATGCATTTATTCATTTGATTTCTTTTTTAATTTTACTTTTACTTTATTATTTTTACCAATCATATCTTCACAAATTTTATATAAATCTTTATTTTCTTCATTTTTCTCATATTTTATAAATTCTTGTCTTAAATCTTTTTTATGCTTATCATCTAATTGTTTATAATAAAGTTCTAAATCACACATATTAATAATTTTTTTTAATCCTTTAACATTATCCACTAATAAAGTATCTAAAATGCAATAAATTTCTTCTAAACTTTCATCTTGAAAAAATTCAGTATATTCTTTTAAATTAATATTGTTTTTTAGTCTTTCTTTATTAAAATCATAAAATAAATTATCAGTTATATTATAATCACTTTCAAATAAACTATTTTCTAAATGAATGTCAAAAAAACATAAAAGATACTTTAGACTAATAAGAGAATTGTTTATTTTATTAGAACCTTTATTTAACATGTTTTTTAAATAAAACATAAAATTAATATTATGTTCTTTACTCATCTGAGTATAAAATAAAGTAGTTTTGTATGATGAATCAACTTCATTATATATAGCATTAAGTAAAAGATTTTTATCTTCTTCAGATAAATTAGCATCTGCATCATTAACAAATTCAATTTCTACTAAATCTTCTTTATCAGCATAAAAATTACTATAATAAACAAGTGCCTCATCTAATTTTTTACATATTCTTTTAACAGGTAAATATTGCCTATATTTTATTATCGCATCTATATCACTAACTTTATAAGTATTTGGAACTTTTTCATTAAAATAATTTATATATAAATATATATTATCCATATTATTAAATAGTTCGATATAATAATCTGATTCTAAACCAATAATTAAATTTAATTTTTTCTTTTCTTTTTGGAATTCATCAAATTTAGATTTATCTTTATTAGGATTATCAATTTCTAATTTAATTAGTTTTTGATATTGTTTATATATTCCTTCTGTAATATTTAATAAAGAATCTAAAGTTTCTTTTTCTTTTATACTTAAATTTTGATTCATACCATTACCACCCCATGTATATAAAGTATACCACATATTTTTACTATTTATATTTTTTTTATTAATTTTTTATTTTTTGCTATATCTAAATTACTAAAATCATGAATTTTTTCTATAATATTTAAATAAGTTGGTAATTGTAAACTATTTATATCTTTAGTTGTTTCATTTTCTAATATTGCATAATTATTATCTTTAAATACATCTAAATTATATACTTCTTTATTATCTCTAAAAGAATATCTTATTTTTTCTATTGGTTCTAAATTTAAATCTTTTTCTTTCAATAAATATAAATAATATAATTTATTAATTTTTTTATTAGTTTTAACAATTTCATTATTTGGTAATAGTTGTTTAGTAGTTAAATAATAAGTTGATTTACCATTTACAATTCTTTGTCTAATTCTTTTTTCTAAATATTCATCTGTTTTTAGATATGTCTGAGTTATATAACTTTTATTTGAAATAGCTTTAACTTTATCTATATTTGAATTATCTAAATCAACAAGAAACTTATGTTGAACATTAGGTATAATAGGTTCACCTAATTCTTCTAAAATACAATTTTTTACTCTATTTATTTTAGTAGCAAAATCAGTAGAATTGTCTACTACTTTTAAATTGTTGTGACCTATATAGGCATTTAAAGTATCTATATCTTTCTTTTTAGCTAAATCAGCATCTTCACTTCTAGCATGATTATTTTCAGTTGTATAAAGTTCTTCTTTGCCATCCGCAACTGTAACTAAATGAATTACTTCATCATATCTATTCATAAGCTCTTGTTCATTCAAATTTAATTCTCTTAACAATTTATGCCATGACACTTCATCTAAATATGATTTATTATCAATAGTAGATCTATCATATAAAACTATTGAATTTTTAAACAACTTAGCTTTGCTTCTAATAAGATGTTCCCTATATAATTGATATTTCATAATTATTTTTTGAAAATCATACATATCAATAGCGTTTTCACCAAAGGGTTTAATTCCTTTATTTATTAATCTAGTTGCGGATTCATCAAGTATAAATACTTTATATCCTCTTTGTTCTAAACATTCTTGTAATTCACCTATCGCAGTTGATTTACCTCCACATGGACCTCCAGTTAAAACTATGTTTTTCATTGATACCTCCTAAAATATTTTCTTTATTTTTTGTTTTTTTATATCTAACTCATGAATAGAAGCATGAGTTACACCAAATTTTGCTTTATCCATATCTAAAGGAACATTATTATATTTGTAATAAATCATATTAATGAAACCTCTATGTGTTATTAATAAGCAATTATCATCAGAAAAATTTTCAATATAATCTATCACTCTATCGAATAAATCTTGCATACTTTCTCCATTTGGATATTTTTTTGATATATCTTTTAAATTTTTATATTCAGGATATAATTTATAAGCTTCATTCTTATCCATTCCTGTTAAAACTCCCTTATCTAACTCTCTCAAACTTTTATCATATATTAATTGTTTTTCTACTTTTTCTTTAATAATATCCGCAGTTTGCATCGCTCTAACAACATCAGAAGAATATATTTTTTCTATATTTAAGTTTTCTTTAACAATAAAATCCCTTGCTTTTTTTACTTGGTTTATTCCCTCTGGTATTAACTCAACATTACTATAACCACCTATATAGTTTTCATCATCTAATCCATGTCTTAATAAATAAATCATATTACCTCCTAAGAATAACTAACTTCTTCAATTAAATCTTTATATTTATCATTATTACTTTTTATTAAATCTCGAACTTTTTCTATTTGTTTTTTATTTTTTATATCATGTTCAAGTAATTTAGTTAACATATCAACTTCATTTTTAAATACAATTTCTTCTTTTAAAACTGGTTTAAAACAAGATTTTATTTCTTTTATATATTTATCATAAGGATAATCTCTTTTTAAAATATTATTTTTATATCTACCATCTTTTAATCTTCTTACATTAAGAGGTGCTTGATATTTATTTAATTCTTTTAATTTTTTATAATCATTAGAAGCAACTATTTCATCTATTAACATTATTATTTCTGGATAATAAATAACATCATAATCATATTCATACACTAAATATAAACATTTATTCTTATACTTAAAATTAATTATTTTAGTATTTTTTTCTAAAGGATTAAAAACACCTCCCGCAATAATATTCCTATGTTCTTTTTTTCCTTCCTTTTTTATTATTTCATCCTTTATTTTGTCTAACTTTTTAGATATTTCTATCTCATAAAATTTTATTTTATTATTTACTACTTTATAAAACATATTATCACTCCTTTTCATTCTTTCTTCTTTTTATTAAGCACTTTCTACATAATGGTATATATTCATCATTACCAATAACATTATCCGTTTCTTTTTTATATTTATAATAACTAAATGGGGCTTGTTTATTACAATCGAAACATACAGCCTCATAAATATAAATTTCATTTGATATTGCTAAAATATATGGCATAATTCCAAATGGTTTTTGCTCGCTAGTCATATTACAACCAGATATATAAAAATCAATATCATTATCTATCGAGAGATCAATAATTTCTTTTACATCTCCCAATAGAAATTGAGCTTCATCTATAAATATTGTTCTAGTATTATCGTTAACATAGCTCTTTATTTCACTTAAATCATTTATACATATTGCGGGAATTTCTACAGACATATTACGACTTTTAATTATTCCATAATCACGATTATCTATCTTTGGTTTAAAAGCTAATATATTTTCTTTATTCCATATTGTTTCATATTTATTTAATAATCCTGTCGATTTACCACTGAACATAGGTCCTGTATAAGTTGTTATCATTTTTACCTCCATGTGTATTTTTTACACTTTATTCAATATTTTAAAATGTATTTTACAATACATTTTTATTTTTTATATTTCTTTTAAATCTATATAATTTTGCTGGCTTATTACCATCAAATTTAGTTTCTTTACCAACTTCATCTAATAATAATAATATTTTTTTTCTAAAATTTCTTCTATCTAATTTTTTTTCAAGTATTATTTCATAAGTTTTTCTAAGTTCCGGAATAGTAAATGTTCCTGAATAAAAACTTTTTAAAATATCTGTCTTTAATATTTGTTCTTTCAAAGTTTCTAAATTCTTTTTAATAATTAAATCTCCATCATAGGCTAAATCATGTACATCATGAATATAAAACCAATCTGCATTTTCCGTCTTTTCAGTTATTTTATTTATTTTAACTTTTTTACTATCAACTATTCCAATATAAGAAATACCTAACATTCTAAGTAGAGGCGAGCGATCGATATCATCAAATATATTTGCTTTATATAAATTAACATTTTCTAAAGATGTTTTTTCTTTTATTTCTCTTTTCATAGCCTCATCTAAAGTTTCATTATTATAGACAGCTCCTCCCACTAAGGACCAATATCCTTTATAAGGAGAGTTTTTTCTTTTTATCAATAATACCTTTACACTACCCTTATCAATAGTAAATATAGTAGCTAAAACATGTATTCCTTGATTCTTATATAAAGGATTTTTAATATTCATATTATCACCTACAATATAAGTATATGTGTATTTTTTACACTTGTCAACTTTTTTTTAAAATTATTATGATAACTTAAAACTTTTTGTAAACAAAAAACGTGCATTTAGCACGTATCTTACATAAATTTTTGCATTGATTTCATCATTTGATTAACTTGTTTTTGTGATGGTTTTCTTCCCATCTGCATCATTAAAGTTTTTATCATTTCTTCATTAATAGGAGGATTTTTCTTAAAATATTTCATCATAAAATGTCTTGCCAAAAAGAAACCTATAATACCTCCAACTATTAATCCTATAACTAAATATAATATATCAATCCACATAATTTCATCTCCCAATAATATTTTACTAAATATAAACAAATTAAACAAGTATTTTGATATCCTTCAAATAGAAATAATCAAAATTTTCAAAATCACAAACAAAATACTCTTCATAATAATTATATAAAATATTAAAAAACATAGAACTATCTTTATTAACTTCTAATTTCATATAAGAATTCTTTACTCGCAATATACTAACCTCATCTTTATATAAATTATTAATTACATGATCTTCACCTTGTTTAGTATAAAACATCTTATTATGAAGTTTAATAAATAAATATCTATCTAATTGTTCTTTTTCTAATACTTCTATAAGTTGATTAAATAAATTATAACCAAAATCTATATCTTCTTTATTCATATTGTATATTCGTTTGAAAGATAAGAATAATCCTTTAGGATTATCTTTAAATAAATTTCTAAATTCTTTTTTTACTCTAAATATATAATAAGTTCTCATTTTTATCACCATCTAAATTATATATTTTAATGAATTAAAAATATGTCAAAAAAGAACATAAGAATGAAATAAATTTCATTCGTCTTAGTCGTTACCTCCCAAGTTTCCTACTTCTTAGATAAAGTATCCTTTATTCTCCATAGGCTTAAATTCCGATAGTCGCTACCGTATTTTTATTTTCTATATTATTAATTTTTTAATTTCTTGCACATATCATATACTTTATAAATTGCATCACCACCATAATATATTTGTATTTATATGATACATATAAAACTTATGTTCGTCAATATATTTTTTTCAAAAATCGCACTTTCCTTATTAATAAAAAAAGAGTATAATTTTTATACTCCATATTTTTGAGATAACTTAATAGCTAATTTTGTGTCTTTATTAATTGTATTTCCTTCTGGTATACTTTGTTCAGTTACATAACCATTTCCTTCAAAAGTTACTTCTATTCCCGCTAAAGAGCAATATTTTTTTACATCTTTTTTACTCCAACCATTCATATTTGGCATTTTTATTTGTCCATTTGTTAATAAGAAGACTTTTTCTTTAGAATTTATAGTAGTATTTTTAGATGGATATTGATCTATAATCTTATTACCATCACCTATTACCACACTTTTAATATTATTATTGTTTAATTCAGTTACTGCATTATCTTTATTTTGATTAATATAAGATTTAACTTTGTAATTAGTTATATTTTCTTTACTTTCTTCTACATTTATATCAATATTATAGTAAGTTGTTATATTTTTTATTATTTGTTTTACAGCATTATTCACAGCGTAACTAGAACCACCTGCCGGTCTATATAAAGAAGTATATAAAATTATTTTTGGATTATCTTTAGGATATATAGCAGATAAAGATGAAACAATATCGCTAGCTCCTCTTAGATAACCACCATTTTTAGTATCCGCAATTTGAGCAGTACCTGTTTTTCCAGCCAAAGCATAGCCTTCTAATCTATATAATACTCCTGTATTACCACTTACATTAACAGTATCATACATCAAATCTTTCAATTTATTAACAGTTTGTTCACTAGCAACTTGTTCTATTTCTTTTCTTTGATTTTTATAACTAACTTCATTTGTACTATGATCTTTTATTTCAGATATTATATATGGAGATAAAAGAGTTCCTTTATTAGTTAAAGTAGTTAAAGCTTTAATATTTTGAATTGGTGTTGTTGTAATACCCTGTCCAAAACTAGCATTAAGTATTTCTGTTTCATAAGTAAAATTTAAACTACCACTTACTTCATTAGGCAATTCTATTCCGGTTTTAGAACCAAAACCTAATTTTTTATAAAAATTTCTTAAATAATTACCACTCATCTTATTAACTAAATTCATAGCTGCGACATTACTAGACATTTGAAAACCTTTATCATAAGTAATATATCCCCAACCATTAGGATCCCAGTCATTAATTACAGTTCCATCTTTTGCAGTATAACTACCAGATCTGTAAGTTTCACTTCCATTATATACTCCAGCTTCCATTGCAGCCATAAAACTCCAAATTTTCATAGTTGACCCAGGTTCATAAGCTTGCGCAACATTATAATCTAAATAGTTTGTTATATTTCTAGTATTAGGATTAAAAGAAGGAGAAGAACTAGAAGCCAATATAGCCCCGGTATTAGCATCCGCAATCATAATAGTAAACCAATCATACTTAGAATTTTTATAAGCATCTTTCATAGCGTCATCTACTATTAATTGAACTGATTGATCGATTGTTAAATAAATATCTTCCCCATCTACAGCGTCTTGAACAATTTCTTTAGTTCCTGGTATCTTATATCCTTTGGCGTCTTTTTGATATTCTATAAATCCGTCAGTACCACTAAGTTGTTCATCATACAATTTTTCAAGTCCCATCTCACCTACTATATTACCATTTTCATCTTGTTTAGCGTATCCTAAAGTATATGATAAAAAGTCCCCATTAGGATAATATCTTTTTTGATTTTCAATAAAATCCAATCCTGGAAGATTTAACTCTTCTATTTTAGATTTAGTAAGTTCAGTAAGTCCTTTCCCTTTAGAACCAAATTCTGTTTGATATACATCTTTATTTAATAAATCTAATATTTTTTCTTTATCCATACCCAAAATAGGCGCAAGTTTTTCAGCAGTTAATTCTTTATCTACAACGTGTTGTGGTTTTTTAGAATCAATTGTTCTACTATCAGATAAATACGCAATAAGTGTATATGATGAAACATTTTCCGCTAAAACATTGCCATTACAATCATATATAGTACCACGTTTAGCTTGAATAGTTTGTCTTTGTGTAGTTCTCTTACTAGCAAATTCTTGTAAATCTATACCATCAACTTTCGGAGATAACGAAAGATACACCATTCTACCTATAATTAAGGCAAAAGAAAAAAGACCAAAAACAAGCACTAATTTATTAAATTTAACTTGATTCCTAGCCTTTTTTTTCATTAATTTCACTTCCTAGTTTAATTATCTTCAATAGATTTTATATTACTACTATTATAACTTAAACCCTGATTTTTTGCAACTTCTTGAACTTTATCTAAACTTGCAAGTTCTCCTATTTGCATATTTAATCCTTCATTAGTTTTACTTTGTGTTTCTATTTCTTTTTTTATTTCTTCTACATCGTAATTTATTTTAGATAAAGTTGCTTTTGAAAAAACAATTACAACTGGAAAAGAAACTGCTAAAACAATTGCGAAAGTATATAATAATTTTTCAAATTTTGACATTTTTAATTTCTTTTTAGTTCTTTTTTTCATAATATTACTTTATCCTTTCTATTACTCTTAATGTAGAAGATCTACTTCTATTATTATTTTCTATTTCTTCTTTTGACGGTTTTATCGCTTTATTAAAAACCAATTTATAATTAACTTGATATTCTTCTGGTATTTCTGGAAGTCCTTTTACTAATTCATTTACTTCAGTCATTTCTTTAAAAATCTTTTTTACTATTTTATCTTCTAAAGAATGAAATGTAATAACTGCGCATCTTCCTCCAACAGAAAGTAAACTTATTGCGTCTTTTATACTACTTTCCAAAATATCAAGTTCATGATTAACTTCTATTCTAATTGCTTGAAAGATGACTTTCGCTGGATGTTTTTTACGACGAACTTTTTCTGGAACAGAATTCTTTATTATTTCAGCAAGTTCTAATGTGGTTTCTATAGGTTTTATTTCTCTTTGTTTTACAATATTTTTTGCAATACTTCTAGAATATTTATCTTCGGCGTATCTAAAAAATATATCAACTAATCTTTCATAAGAATATTCATTTACAACATTATAAGCTGAAAAATCACTATCCAAATCCATACGCATGTCAAGAGGTGCATCTTTATGATAACTGAAACCTCTATAATCATTATCTAATTGTGGACTAGATACTCCCAAATCAAATAATACTGCATCCACACTTTCAATATTTCTTTTAGAAAGTTCTTCTTTCATATTAACAAAATTACTTTTAATAATAGTGAAATTATCACTTATAGTTTCTAACTTTGTCTTACTATACGCAATCGCTTCACTATCTTGGTCAAAGGCGAAAAGACAACCCCTTCTTATTCGCTTTAGGATTAAGCTACTATGTCCTGCATATCCTAGTGTCGCATCAACAACAACACTATCATCTTTTAAATTAAGTGCATTCACACTTTCTTCTAATAAAACACTAATATGCATATTATCACCTAAAAATCTATATTTCCCGCAAATAAATTTTCAGCGATATCGGACATATCTTCCTCGTTTTTAGTAAAGAATTCATCCCAACCATCTTGTGACCAAATTTCAAGACGATCTCCAACACCTATAATTACACATTCTTTTAGAATATTCGCATATTCAATAAGAGGTGTAGCTATATTTATACGTCCAGTTTTATCGAATTCTACTAAAGTCGCACCAGATAAGAAAAAACGATTAAAACGGCGGGCATCACTTTTTGTAAATGGAAGTTCATTTAATTTTGAAGTAATTTTTTCCCAAGTTTCTTTTGGATAAACAAATAAACATTTATCAAGACCCCTTGTTATAACTACTTCATTACCTAATTCACTTCTATGTTTAGATGGTATTATTAAACGATTTTTATCATCAATATTATGATGATATTCTCCCATAAACATAAGCATCCCCCACTTTTTTCCACTTTCTACCACTGGCTTACTTATATCTTATCTAACAAGATTAAAAAAGTAAATAAATTTTCAAAAAAAAATAACAACTTTACGTAAAGTTGTTAATTAATTATTTATTTTCTTCAAATTTTTAATAAATGATTTACTCTTAAGATAAAGACCTGTATATTTATCATAATAATTATCTATAAACTCATTTAATTCTTTTTTTACAGAATCACTTATACTGAGTTTTGTAATTTTTTCTATATCAACATAATAAAACATTCTAATTAATTTAAACATTTTATCACTATATATTTTTTCATTTGTATGACAATTTTTACAAACATATCCACCAGAATCAACATCTATAGTAACTATATCATCTGTATTACCACATAAACTACAAGCATCAATTACTGGCATTATACCCAAAACATCTAATAGTTTTATTTCTAAAATATTAGTAATTATTTCTGGATCCATTCCTTCTTCTATTTTTTTTATACTATCAATATATAAAGAAAAAATATTTTCTTCTGTTTGTTTTGAAACTTGATCTACAAGTTCAGTTATATAAGATAAATAAGTTATTTTATCTATATCTGATCTTATATTCTTAAAACTATCTATTAAATCAACATCTATTAAAGTAGAAAGTCCATCTTTCTTATAATATATATGAAAATATCCATAAATAAATTTTGTACTGACACTTCTAAGAGAACTTTTTGTTTTTCTACATCCTTTAGAAATTAATCCAATTAGTCCATATTCTTTTGTCAAAATATTTAATATTTTACTTGATTCACTATAATTAGTTTCATTAATTATTATTCCTTCTACTTTATCTATTGTCATGTAATCACTTCTTTTCTGATTTCTTTTTTAATAAATAATATTCTATTTCTCCTGTTTCTTTAAATAATTCCCAAAATAGTTTATCCATATTTTCACCTCTATTAATATATTAGTGAAAATATTTATTTTTTATTCATTTTTTAAACCTAATTCTATTAAATATTTTTCTTTTTCTCTCCAAGATTTAATAGTTTTGACAAATATTTCTAAATAAACCTTTTTTCCTAATAAATTTTCTATATCTATTCTAGCCTTAGTACCAATTTGTTTTAACATTTGTCCATTTTTACCTATAATAATTTTCTTTAAAGAATCTCGATCCACAATAATAACAGCATTGATATTTACAATATTATCCTCTTCTTCAATATTTTCAACCATACATGTTACTGCATGTGGAACTTCTTTGTCTGTATATCTTAAAACTTTTTCTCTGATTAATTCCGCAATCATAAAATTTTTAGATACATTAGTTACAATATCATCTTCATAATATTTAACATCATCTTTTAAATATGGAATTATAGTATCAATTAAGTGCTTAACATTATCTCCCTTTAAAGCAGATATTGGTACAATTTCTTTAAAATCATATAAATCTTTACATTCATCAATAATACCTAATAAATTTTCTTTTTTAATCCTATCTATTTTATTAAGTAAAAGAATTACATCTTTTTTTTCATTTTTTAAATTTTCTAAAATAAACTTATCGCCCTTACCTATACCTTTTTCAACATCTACTATAAATAATACTAAATCAACATCTTGAATCATAGTATAAGCTTCTTTATTCAAAATATTACCTAATTTATTCATAGGTTTATGAATACCTGGAGTATCTATAAATACTATTTGAACTTCATTAGTAGTATAAATACCTTGTATTATATTTCTAGTTGTTTGGGCTTTGCTAGAAGTAATTGCCACTTTTCTTTCTAAAATATTATTTAATAAAGTGCTTTTACCAACATTTGGTCTACCTACTATACTTACAAATCCACTTTTCATATTATCACCTATTTTGCCATACTTTCTTCTAAATTTTGATAAGATTCAATTAATTGTTGTGGATAAAATTGTGGCTTATTTATTTCTTCCTTTAATTGAGTTCCTACTACTTCATAGAATAGATCTTCCCCTATAACATCTTTTCCATATTTATTAATTGATAAATTATAAAGATATCTACCACACTCTTTTATACGATCATCATCATTATGAAATTCATCTATCCACTCCATGCATCCAGTTCTATCTAAGCGTTCAAATAAACCATCCGCTTTTCTAATAAAAGCCATTGATTGACTTCTATCTGAATATTTTGCCATTTCATCTATTAAACCTTCAAGATTGCCATTATAATAAAATTCTTTCATTTTATCAATTCCTATTACTTTACTTAAACACTTAGCAAATTGATAACTTACAGGATACGCAATACCAATTATTTTACCATCTATGTTTTTGTATGGTTCATTATCAAATATTTCTAAACTAGTTAAAAAATCTGTCATTCCTTCGTTAAGTCCTTCTCCTATGGGATTAGTTGCATAAAAACCTTTTTCATCTTCTTCTATATCATAATGAGATAATCCAGCATCAACACAATCTCCTCTATGGAAATATGATGAAAAGTGATTCATTTCATGAAGAGCGGCATGAATATTATTATCTTCTACTGATAATTTAATATTATAATCATCATCTAACAAATGAAATCTATTTAAATTTTCAACCTTTCCAGATTTATCTTTAGATATTTCAAATCTATATTTTAATAAATTTGTATATAAACAAGCCTTATTAACAAGAGGATCTTCTAACAAATGCGCTAATGCGGTATATAATTTTGGAATTGAATTATTTCTTAAATTTTCTAATAATCTTTCTAAGGAATAACTATCATCATTTTTAAAAAAAGCTTTTTTACCTAATTCTTCTTTTACTAAACTATATCCATTCCTTAACATAGTTTCCACTAATAATCTTTGTTTTTCTTCATTTAATTGTTCTTTTATTTCCATATACTAATCCTCCATAGCTATCTTCAAAATAACTTTTAATTTTATCTTCTATTTGTTTAGGAACACCTTTTCTATTTACGTACTTTATATTTATATCTTCAATTATATCACTACCATATTTATTAATTGATAATTGTTTTAAAAATTTACTACATTCTAAAATATTTATATTTAATTCTCTATTACTTGGTTTATATTTTTTAGAATCAACTATCGAGAAATAATCTAAATAATCAAAAAATATTTTAGCATCTTCTTCATTAGAATATTTAGCTATTTCATTGAATAAAGAATAAAAATTCCCACTATAATACCAATATTTCATCTTATCATGACCTATAATCTTATCTAAACACTTCGCATATTGATAGCAGATAGGATAACCAACTACCATTACTTTGTCACCAGCTTCTTTACAAGGTTCTCCACCAAAAACTTGAAGAGATGTCATATAATCAGTATATCCTTCGTTTATACCAGTTCCCGCAATATATTTTTCATAACTACCTTTATTAGAATATACTCTTTTACTAGTTTGAAACCCACAATTAATATTTGAACCATCAACAAAAAAAGAACTAAAATGATTAAATTCATGCATCGCAATAAATAAAGAATCATCCATAACAGAATAATCTAAATGATAATCATTACTCTTATCATCAAATACACACTGAACACATCCACAAAAATTAGGATCTATAATTTTATTCTTAAATTTATATTTGCTTAAATTACAATATAAGTTTTGCCTATTAACGTCATCTTCTTTTAGCACTTTATTTATACAAGTAAATATTAAAGGGAACTTATTATCATTAATATTATCTAATAATATTTGTAAATCATAACTAGGATCATCTTCAAATCCAAGAATTCTAGAAAAATAAGTCCTATTCAATTTTATATCATTACTAAGAAATCCAATAACCCTTATTCTTTGTATTTCTTCATTTAATTTCTGATTTGTTTTCACTTTTACTTTCATAGACATTCCTACTTAAACAATAATATAATTTTAGGAACAAATATAATTATTCCTATAATAAGCGCAACTAAAGCAAATATACCTACCGCAGTAGATGCAGTATCTTTAGCTATTTTAGCAAGAGGATGTTTATTAGGCATCACCATATCAACAATAGCCTCAACCGCAGTATTTATAAATTCACTACTTATAACACAACCAATGATTATTAAAGTAAACATCCATTCATATTTATTAATTTTTAAAATAAAACCTAAAACTATAACTATAAATGCCGCAATGAAATGAATAATCATACTTTGTTCATTAAGTAATGCATATTTAAATCCTTCAAAGTTATAAGTAAAACTTTTAAAAAATCTTTTTATTCCTAATTGTTTAACTCTTTTATCTTGTAATGGCAAACGCATATAGTACCTCCTCTTGCTTTTGAAACATTATTTTTTCTTCTTCTTTTGTCATATGATCATATCCAAGTAAATGATATACTCCATGAACAGTTAAAAAACATAATTCTCTTTCAAATGAATGATTATATTCTAAAGCTTGAGCTTTAGCTTTTTCTAAAGAAATATAAATATCACCTAAAATTCTCATATCACTTGGATTTATTAAAGTATTATCATCTTCCAAAGCAAAAGAGATAACATCAGTTTCTCTATCTATATGACGATATTCTTTATTTATATCATGTATTTTTTTATTATCTACAAAAATAATATTAATTACTCCATTAAGACAATTTTCTTTTTCTAATGTATATTTAACTATTTCTTTAATTTTTTCTATAAAATTAACTTCTATATTAGTATCATTAAAAACTTCTATCATAACTTCTCCTATATCATAAACACATAAACTACTAAGAATACTAAAAGTAAAGTAACTACAATATTTAAGAATATTGTACTTTTAAAGACACTTGGTAATATATCTCCCACTTTATCCAATAGTCTATATATATAAAAACCAATTAATCCACCAACTATATTTAATAAAATATCATCAACATCAAATACTCTACCAATAACAAGTTGCGTTGTTTCAATTGATAAAGAAGCAAGTGAGATAAGCATAAATGCTGGCAAAAATTTTTCTAAATTAATATATATACCAACAAACAGACCATATGGCACAAATAATAGAATATTTCCTAAAACATTTTTTAAAAATAATCTACTTCCAAAATTATATCTTAATATTTCTTTAAATGGTATAAAATTATTTCCAGAAAAATCATTTAAATCTTGCGCAGTTACAATCTGGAACAAACATAAAATATAAACCATAAATATCAACATTAATAATTCTTTATACCAAATTATCTTAGTTTTACTTTTAAATAAATAAGTTATTCTAAGAGATACCGCAACTACTACAGAAATAAATAACATTGGCCATGTTGTTTGCATTACTCCATGTATTGTGTTGTTTATTGGGGAAAACATATTACCACCTCTTTTATTCTTTAGACTTTTCTTCTTGTTTTTTGTAATCCTCTGCGGTCATTTCTTTAAGTTTTGAAGCACTAGTTATATTCTCATATACTCTAAAAAATACTTCTACTTCTATTTTACTATCTTTTCGTGTTTTTTTCAAAACCTTTTTAGAAATTATATATTCATCTAAATCTAATTTATCTTCTATTTTATTACTAGAAATAAGTAAAGCATGATCTACGGCGCTTTCATAATCAAATTCATATTTTTTTACTTCTTTTTCTAAACGTTTAGAAATACTAATTTTAAAAGGAAGAAGTTTATTTTTTAAAGAAACAAAATCTTCATCTTCATAATATTTATAATTATTAAATAAAGCAACATTTTTATTATTAAAACTAAATTTTAAAACATATTTTTCTTTTCCAGTATAAGATTCATCCTTATATTTAAGTGGGACTACTACTTTAGTTTTGTACCAAGTTTCAGCATAAACTACTCCACTCGCTCTAACTTGAGACTTAACTTCATCTTTTTTCATAATATTACCACTAATTATAATATCTCCTGTTTTTACATAATCATTTATCTTTTTTACTACTTCTCCACTAGTTGCGTTTATTTTTAAAATAATTCCTTCCTTTTTGGCTACAATATTTTGAATAGTAGTATCTTCTTTGGTATCATCAATTATTCTTTCTTCTACATTAACTATATATTTTACTCCTACTCTTGTTATTTCTAACCATTCTATTTTATCTTTATGTTTTTCTATTATTTTATTAATAATTTCTTCTTTTTTATTATAACTAACTACAGGATGATATTTTTTAATACCATTATTATTTAATTCCTCTATTAATAAATTTCTAAGTTCTTTATCATTATGTACTACTTCTATAGAAAAAGTTATATTACACAAAACATTTAAAACTAATAAAGAAAATAAAACACATAAAATAAAAATCAAATGATAACTAATCATATATTTTATTTTTTCTATTCCATATCTTTTTACTATTTCAAATTTATATGAAGTTTTGAGTTTCTTTATTTTTTCATAATCTTTATCACTAACTTTTATATATACATCATTGTTTATATATTCAATATTTAAAAGATTAATATGAAGTTTTATTAAAGTATTTAAATATCTTTTAGGAGATTTACCTACTATCTTTAATTTATAATAACTATTTATCATTAAAGTTAATAGCTCCAATATTTCCATCTATTAATAATTCATTATCTAATAATCTCCTAATACTTAAGTTATTACCTTTAATATAAACGTAATTTTTATCATATCTAATTATAATTAAGTTATCTGTTAGTGTAACTATTTCATCATAATTATCTATGTTTATCAAATTATTATATATATTAATTTTAAATTCTTTATTATTTATATATCCACTTAATCTTTTAAACATAATATTCACCAATTAATTATATGTAAAAAATAAGTAATTATTAGTTAGAAAAATAGTAGTTATATCCTATATAACTATTTTTCATACCCATATTTATTTTTTATTTCTATTATTATTTTTAGATATTTTACAAATTACTTTTTATATTTTTATAATTAATTAGGAGGATATGATATGAATATTAAAAATTTGAATTTAAATACTAATATGCTTTTTGCTAAATCATTCTATATGTTAGGAGATTCCCTAGATTTCTGTTTTGATTGTAAATATTGCAGGTTAAATGGAGAAAAAAATATTGAACAACACTATCATATATTACCTGAATTAATAAACGATAATTTTTCTAATATACCAATCGCAATTAATTTATTTTATGGAGATCCTTTATTACAAATAGATAATACTATAAAATATTTAAAAGATTTAGAACAAGTTCAACATAAAGGACCTGTTATTATAGTAACTAAAGGTGATTTTAGAAAAGTTCCTGATACCTATTTTAATTTAGATTTACATATTGCTTTTTCTACATTTGGCATAGATTCTTATTTAGATGGTAATACCATGGAAAGATTTGAAAATAATTTAAAAGAAATAAATAAAAGAAAAAATAATTATAAATATTCAATAGAATTTAGACCTATTATCTATAATATTAACGATGATAATAAAACGTTTAATAGAGTATTAGATTTAGCCAAAATATATAATTTAGCAGTTGGATATTCTGGATTACAAGGGAAAAAAGAAAGTGTTGAAATTTGGAAAAAAGAAAAAATTAATTTATCACCATATCCTGGATATAACTTTGGTCATAAAAAAATCATTGCTGATAATATAGTTAAAAATTTTGAAAATTTAGCTCATGAAAAAAATGTACCTATATTTAGAAAAACTTCTTGTTTATTTTCTTATACTCATAATTTAGATAGAGATTATAATGCCCATTATTATAGACCTAATGAAATGAATTGTTATGAGTGTATAATGAAAGATAAATGTTTTTCATATAAAGATAACTTAAAAATAGATAAAAATTTAGAAGATATTATTCCTTTTGAATATCAAATAATAGAAAAAAACAATCATGAATGTATCTTAAAGAAAAATGGTATATGTGAATTCCCAAGTGATGACTGTTCTAAAATAAATGGAAAGATTTTAAAAATAAATAATAATTTAACTACATCTGATGTAAGAGTTATAAAATGGTTAACAGGCTATACTGTGGATGCCCCATTTATAGAAAATCCCCATATAAGTAATGAATGGACTAAAAAGAAAGTAAGGTGATTATAATGAATATTGGAATAGATATAGATGGTGTAACATTAGACTTTGAAAGACAAATGAATTATTATGCTGAAATGTACGATTTATTATTTTTAAATAAAGAAGGTAAAATAAATAATAATTTTAATTATTTAGAAAATTATAATTGGAACTATGAAGAAAAAGATTATTTTATAGAAAACTTCTTAATACTAGGAACTATTAATTGTAATTTTATGATTGGTTCTAAAGAAGTTTTAGAAATGCTTGAAAACTTAGGATATAATTTATTCTTTATAACTTCACGCGGTTTATTCAATGAACAAACTATAGATTATGTAAAAAATAAATTTAAATATAATAATATAGATACTAATAATATATCTTTTAAAACTAAGTCTAAAGTAGATATATGTAAAGAATTAGATATTGATATTATGATAGAAGATAATCCTAATACTTGTTTAGAACTTTCTTTAAGTAGTATTAAAACCCTATATTTAAAAGATAAGAATAATGAGGTTAATAAATTTAACGATTATGTGCAAGAAGTTAATAATTGGGGTGAAATACTAAGAGAATTAGTAACGGATAATAAAAACTTAGAAAAATGTAAAAAGATATTTATAAAAAAACTAAATATATAATCATCATAAAATTTATTATATTATTATAAAATATATTAGGTGATATTTTTGAAAAAAAGATATGATATCATTCTATTTCTAGCAGTTATATTATTAGCTATATTTGGAATAGTAATGATTTATTCATCTTCATATATTTGGGCTGGTTATAAATTTAATGATCCTTTTAAATATGTGAAAAGTCAAACAATATTTTTTATCATTGGAGTAATTATAATGTTGTTAGTTAGAAAAATAGACTATAATACCTACTATAAAAAGACAAACATTATACTTGGTGCTTGTCTTTTACTTTTAATACTAGTATTAATCCCTGGGATCGGTACCGTTAGAAATGGAAGTCGTAGTTGGTTTGGTATTGGTAGTTTAGGAATTCAACCTAGTGAAGCCGCAAAATTAGGACTTATTATTTTTACTAGTAAATATTTGTCTAATAGTAATAAATTCATTAAAAATTTAAAAAAAGGAGTTATTCCTATACTTTTAATCATGCTTTTATTCTTTGGGCTTATTATGCTTCAACCTGATTTTGGAACTGGTATGATTATGGTAATTAGTATTATCGCCCTACTTTTTGTTGCTGGAGTTAATATGAATTTTTTTATTGGTGGTGGAATTATTGGTTTAGTAGGAATTGTTGTTTTAATATTGATTGCACCCTATAGAATGGATAGAATTACTTCATTTATAAATCCTTGGAGCGACCCTTTAGGTACTGGATTTCAAATAATACAATCTCTTTACGCAATAGGTCCTGGAGGATTACTTGGTCAAGGTTTTTTAAACTCAAGACAAAAACATTTCTATTTACCAGAACCTCAAACTGATTTTATATTTTCTATTATAAGTGAAGAATTTGGATTTTTAGGTGTCTTAATTGTAAGTTTGCTATTTATAACTATTTTATATTGTGGTTTTAAAATAGCACTTAATAGTAAAGAAGCATTTCCTAAATATTTAGCTTTTGGAATGACTTTTCAAATTCTTTTTCAAGCTATACTTAATTTAATGGTTGTTATAGGACTTATTCCTGTTACTGGGGTTATACTTCGTGGTGTCTTATAACTACAGACACTTTTTAGCCCTTATAATAAGGGAAAAAACGAATTTGGTAATTTATTTCTATTTAGCCAAAAAACTAAAATTTTATGAAAATCATAAAAAATTACAAAAAAATTGCAACTTTTTTGATAGGTTGCTTTACAATGATAACATATAGTTTTAGGGGTCTATTATATCTAATTTTGAAAGGAATTAGATTATGAAAAAAAGGATGGTATTATAGATAATTTTAATGTTATTGAGGTTAAAAGAAAAATTAAAAATATTTTAATTTTAAAGATAAAATGTTATAATCTTGAATTTGACAGTTTTGGCAAATAAAAATCTCTCTAGTCCTTTATT
>JBJEXX010000045.1:0-42507 GCA_051886215.1 Bacilli bacterium
TAAAGAAAATAATAAAGTTACAAACAAAAATAAAATATTAAAGATAACGGCACTACTAGGACTATTCTTATTAGTATTTGGAATAAGTTATGCATTATTTAAAGTTACTTTAGAAGGAACAAAGAAAAATAGGATAAAAACTGCTGAGTTTGGTTTAATATTAACTGATAAAGATGGTATTAAAGAAGAAGATTTACCAGAAGGAAGTATGGGAGTAAATATAGATAATGCAGTACCAATGTCTGCACAAGAAGCAATAGATACATTAGAACCATATGAATTTAACATAAAAAATACTGGTAGTATTCCTGTTGATTATGAATTATATATAGAAACAAGTGATACTACAACTTTGAATGCTAATGATATAAAATATAGTCTAACAAGAACAGATACAGGTGAGATATTAAGTTTTAATTATTATAATTATGATCTTGTTGATTATACTACAGAAAGTAATGCTTATGAGCCATGGTCTATGGAAAATCCTTCTGATTTGATACCTTTTGTTAATACAACTTTATTAAGTAATGTTCAAACAATTAAAGAGGATAAGACTATGTATAAGATAGATTTGGGTACGATAGGACCAGGACAAGAACAAAAATATTCTTTAAAAATGTGGATTCCATATGCTGCTGGTGATAGTGCGATGGGTAAAACTTTTGAAGGCAATTTAAAATTATATGGTTATCAACCTAAAAAAGATTCAGTTTATGTAGTGAGTCAAATCGATTTAGGTACAACAAAGTTAAATGATTTAAATATCGGACACTTATACGTCAAAAGATATTCAGATGATTCTATTAGAATAGAAGGATTGGGAGATATAACTCATTCTATTATGATAGATAGTGATGTTGTATTTTTACCTTATGAAGCGATGCTTGACACGGATAATTTATTAAAAGATTTTAATGAAATATTAGTTAATCATAATTATGAAGAAGTAGATGATTGGAAAATAATTTTTTCAGATTGGGAAACTGAGTATCCTGATGCTGCAACAGATTTAAATAATAATTTGAATTTATTAGATTATGCCAAGTATGATGGAATATCTCTTTATATAGGAGATGGTATTACAAATATAGGTAAAGGTGATGATGACACAGCTTTATCAATATTCGATAATTTTGTGAATAAGTTATATATTTCATCAACAGTTAACTATATTGGACATTATTCTTTTGGAATTACTACTTTAAAAGAAGTAGAATTTGTAAAAGCCGCTGATAAACCTATATATCAAAAAAGTGTTGAGGAGGGTTTAAGTATTGTGTCAAATGCATTTAGTGGTAATACTAATTTAACCAAAGTACATATTTTAGATAATTTAAAATCTATATCTGATGCACCATTTGCAGGTTGTACAAATGCTGAAATAACAATTGAAGCTTTACAAAGCAATGTTTCACTATCTAGTACAGCATTTCAAGATGTCAAATCTGTTACTTGGTTAAATGGATAATAAAAAATCTATATAATATAATATATAGATTTTTTTATATTGCTCTATATTGGTCTTGATTTTTAAATGGATTCTTTTTATCTATATGATCTGTAAACATGATACCATTTAAATGATCTATTTCGTGTTGAAATGCTACTGCAAGTTCTTCTCTAGCTCTAATTCTGATTTTATTTCCTTCGGTATCATATCCTTCTATTGTTACTCTGGCATATCTTGGAACTATTCCTTCAACATCTCTATTTACACTTAAACATCCTTCACAACCATCTACATATATTTGTTCCATAGAATTACTTACTATTTTAGGATTAACAACTACATAATTATCAAATTTTCCTTCTTCTATTTCATGAACAATTACTAAATATCTTTTCAATACTCCTATTTGTACTGCAGCAAGTCCCATACCAGGTCTTAAATCATATTTTTCTGAAAGTTCAGGTATTTGACTATTAGTCAAAAACTCAATCATTTCTTTTATATTTTCTTTATCTTTTTTATCCATAGGAAATGTAACTTCTTTACTAACTTGTCTTAATCTTTTATCTTTTTCATCAATTATATCTTTCATTAATAACATACTTCATCACCACTGCAGTTATTTTATCACAAAAAGAAAAAAAAAGGAAGAACCTCTTCCTAAATTTATCTTGTCCAACGAGAACCAATTATTATGACTAAAAGAATAAATAATACTAAAATAATCGCATAATTTGAATTAGATCCTGTTGTATATCCATAAGCACAAGGCATTGCGTAATTCATGTTGTTTCCACAACCACAAGATCCGCCACCATAATAATACATAGTTTTTCCTCCTTTTTATATTATCTAATATAAAATATTCAAAATGGTACATTTGTGTTAATAAAAAAGACCAATTTTGACAAAGAAAAAAAAGATGTTATAATGGTTTTAATAAAGGAGAATCTTATGAAAGCAATATTAAAATTCTTTTTGGGAAAAGATAACATAGATTTAGAAAAAATGGATTTATATGAATTAGATAAAATGTTAATGGAAAGATTTGATGATTCTGCAGATTTAAAATTAAATGGTAAATATTATAAGATGATTAATGAATTTTTCTTAAAACATCCTAATAGAGAAGAATATAAACAACCTAATGGTAGTATTAGAATTTTTTTAGAAAATGATGATGGTACACCTATATTAGAAAAGAGAAGTTTTAATAATCAACCAGAAGAAATTGTTCAAAAACAGATTCGGGTATTATATAAAAAAGATATTGATAATTATACTAAGTATGGCATGAATAATTTTTTGATATTAAGATTTCAGGAAAATCCTGAAGAATTAAGAAGTTTTTTGAAAAAATTATTTTTTAAGTTATATAAAGATGGTTATACTAAAGAAAATAGGGGATTAAATGATTTTATAAGTTTTGAAGCAATGATTGATGTACAAAAATCTATGTTTGGTGATGCTAAATCTCTTTTCACAGATAAAAAAATAGAAATAAAAAATAAAAAAGAATATGATGATCGAGTAATGGATTTTGTTCATAGTATTAGATTTAACAAATTAGGGGATTTATATTTAGACATAAGAGAAGCGGCTGCCAGAGAAATAGATTTACTTAAGGTTAAACCAAAAAAAGTTGTAAAATATGAACCTATTGAAGAAACAACATTAGATGAAATGATTTTTGGTAAAAATAATAATATTGATGATTTTCATAAAGAACTTATTATAAATGATTACTTAAGATTACAAACTGAAAATAATGAATTTAGAGAAATGGAAGATATGGGTACTAGATATAAGAAAAAATAGTAATCTATATTTACCATTTTTTTCTTATGTAAATAATTGTAAAAATTTATCTTTTTTTATTGTTTTTTTATTTTTTTAATATATAATAAAAAACATATATTTTCATTTGGAGGTGTATAATTATGAAAACTAATTTGCCAGTGTTAGTTTTAAAAAATATGTTTTTATTTCCTTCAAGTGAAATACGTCTTGAATTTGATGATAATAAAGCTAAAGAATTATTATCTCTTGCTGAAAACTATTATGATAATCATTTACTTATTGTAATTCCTAAAGATCCATTTGAAGTTGATCCTGATATGTCTGAACTTCCTAAATTAGGTATTATAGGTAAAATTAAATTAAAAATGGATATGCCTAATGGTAAAACAAGAGTTGTTATTAGAGGTAGAGGTAGAGCTAAAGTTTTTGCTTATGCATTAGATGATGGCATTTATGAAGCAATGGTAAGTAAAATAGAGATAGATAAATTAGACCCTAAAGAAGAACTTGCTTATATGAGAACACTTATTAAAAATTTAGAAAATTATGTTGATAATGTTAATTATATTGGAAATGCAGTTGTTAGCCAAGCTAAAGAAGTTAGTACTTTAAATAGACTTACTGATGTAATTGCGCAAAATTTACAAAGTAGTATTGCTAGAAAAATAGATTATATTAATGAAATAAATCCAGTTAATAGATGTAAAATGTTACTTGATGATATGAATCAAGATTTAGAAGTTATTAATTTAGAAAAAGAAATAGATATAAAACTTAGTAGGGAATTAGATGCTACGCAAAAAGAATTTATTTTAAAAGAAAAGATGCGGCTAATTAAGGAAGAATTAGGAGAATCTATATCTCAAGAAGATGAACTAGATATTTTAAAACAAAAAATAACTGATTTAAACTGTCCTAATAATGTAAAAAATAGATTATTTAATGAATTGCATAAATTAGAAACTTTACCGGCAGTTTCTCCTGAAGTTGGAATAATTAAATCTTATGTGGATTGGATTTTATCATTACCTTGGAGTGTTTACACAAATGATAATACTAATTTAAATAAAGTTAAAAAGATTCTTGATAAAACTCATTTTGGTTTAGATAAAGTAAAAGATAGAATTCTTGAATATATTGCGGTATGTAGTCATACTAAAAATTTAAAAAGTCCTATTATTTGTTTAGTTGGTCCTCCTGGAGTAGGTAAAACCTCACTTGCTAATTCTATTGCGAAAGCTCTTAATAGGAAAGTAACAAAAATTAGTGTTGGTGGTATTAATGATGAGGCTGAGATTGTAGGTCATAGAAGAACTTATGTGGGAGCTCTACCTGGTAAAATAATACAAGGTTTAAAAAAAGCTGGTAGTCTTAATCCTGTTTTTATAATAGATGAAGTAGATAAAATGACTAAAGATATTAAAGGAGATCCGGCCTCTAGTTTATTAGAAGTACTAGATCCAGAACAAAATTATTGCTTTCAGGATCATTATATTGAAGAAGAAATTGATCTTTCAAAAGTGATGTTCATATTGACTGCTAATTATATTGATCAAATACCTGATGAATTAAGAGATAGATTAGAAATAATAGAAATTTCTTCTTATACTGAATATGAAAAATTAGATATATGTAAAAATTATATAATACCTAATGAATTAAATAATCATGGCTTATCTAAAAAAGAAGTTATCTTTAATGATGATGCTTTAATGAAAATTATTAACTTATATACAAAAGAAGCAGGAGTTAGAGAATTAACAAGAGAAATATGTTCTATTCTAAGAAAAATAGTTAAAAATAGGTTACTTGATAAAAATAAGAATAAAGTAACTATATCTATAAAGAATATAGAAGAATACTTAGGCAAAGAAAAGTTTCCTAATATAAATTATAATAAAGAGTATATTGGATTTGTAAATGGACTTGCTTATACTCCTTATGGAGGAGATATTCTTCCTATAGAAGCTAATAATTTTAAAGGCAATTCAAATATTATTTTAACTGGTAATTTAGGTGATATTTTAAAAGAAAGTGCTAGTGTAGCATTAGATTATATAAAAGCAAATTATACAAAATTTGGAATAGACTATAAATTATTTTCTAAAGATATTCATATTCATGTTCCAGAAGGAGCTATTCCTAAAGACGGTCCAAGTGCAGGTGTAGCGTTAGTTACTTGCATTATAAGTTTACTTACTAATACTAAAGTTAGTAATATTATTGCGATGACTGGAGAAATAACTTTAAGAGGTGAAGTTTTACCAGTAGGAGGAATTAAAGAAAAAATCATTGGAGCTCATAGAAATAATATTAAAACTATATTTTTACCCGTAGAAAATAAAAAAGATTTAATTGATATTCCAAATAATATAAAAGAAGACATTAACTTTATTTTTGTAAAAGATTATATGGAAATATATAATAAAGTATTTAATAATAACTTACTGAATCTATTCAAGGAATAGATTCTTTTTGTTTACACTGTTTACATTGAATTTACTGATAAAATATTGTTTATTTACAGAACTTTTACTATAATGTATTTAATAATAGGAGTGATAATATGAGGAAATTATTTTATGTAATTTTAAGTTTAATCTTAATAATGCCTTTTTATGTAAAAGCGGAAGATGGTCTAGATCAAGAACAAAGAAGTATAACTGTTAATTGTTCCAAAGATTATGCAGTAGTAAGTGAAGGTGAGTTATATTCATGTTCTGGTAGTGTAACAAAAAAAAGCAGTGATACTTCTGCTAAAGTAGAAATTAATAATGGTAGTAATGATAATTTAGTTATTGGTGCTATAACTGATGGAATTGTTAGCATTGATTTTGGATATAATAACACAGGAAGTTTTAGTTTTACTGTAACTAATAAAGTTCCAGTATTAACAGATACAGCTGTTAGATTGGGGATAACTGCTATATTTAATGATGATCAAACACAAACTATAAGTGTAGATAATTCAATTTTAACTTTAAAAGCTAGTACTTCTTCTAATCCATCAAATCCAACAATACCAGCAACTCCTACCACTCCAGAAAATTCAACTTCATCATCGACTAACAATCAACAGATGAGCACTAGTAAAGGAATCACTAATCCAAATACTGCGGATCTTAATATTTTACAATTATCTTTAATTGGAATATTATTTATATTTATAATGATATTGTCTATAAGAAAAATAAATTTATTAAAGAATAGTCGTTAGACTATTTTTTTGTTATAAAAATATAATTTCTTCATATATTTAATTAGAAGAAATAGTTAGAAAGAAGGAATAATATGAATAAATTAGTACCATTTCATAAAAATATAGAATTTAAAACTTCCATAGGTGATATAACTTCCATTGCGCTTGATAAAGAAATTAAAATAAATAAAGATAATATAGTAGGTGTTTTTACTATAAGTGGTAGTTATAAAATGCTTAAGACTAGTACTAATCAAGAAGAATTTTCTTATGATATACCTATAGATATTACTATGGATAAAAAATATGATTTAGAAAAAGCTAAAGCTGATATAGACGATTTTCATTATGAAATAGTAGATGATAATTGTTTAGATGTTTCTATTGATTTATTAATAGATAATATAGAAGAAAAAAAAGAAGAACCTATAATTATTGAAGAAGTTATTAGACCTAAAGAAGAAATAGACATACCATTTCTTAAGAAAAAAGAAGAATTAAATCAAGAAACAGAAGAAATCTTAGAAGTTCGAAATGATAAAGAAGATAACGTATCTAAAGAGGATAAAAGAAATAAAGATATTAGTTCAGATTATGAAACTGATAATAAAACTTCAACATATATTGAAGAATCTATTAATGAATCACCAAAAAAAAGTAATAATGATAAGAAAGTAGAATCTTTATTTACTAAATTTTTGGATGATGAAGATACCTATTCAACATATAAAGTATATATAGTTAGAGAAAATGATACTTTAGAAACTATTATGGAAAAATACAAAGTAACTAAAGAAGAATTGGAAGATTATAATGATTTAAAAGATATTAATTTAAATGATAAAATTATAATCCCATGTAAAAATGAAAAAGATTAAAAATCTTCTAAACCAATTAGGTTTAGAACTTGTAAGATATGAAGAAAAAGAAAATATTATTATAATCAATACTAATAAAGGTAAATTTGTAATAAAAAATAATAGATATATTGATAAAAATAAAATATTTAATTATTTAGATTCTAGAAATTTTAATAATTATTTGAGACCTATATATACTAATGATGAATATGATATATATCCTTATATTGATTGTGTTAATACACCGGTAGAAGAAAAAGCTATAGATATTATAAATATAATATCTTTTTTACATAATAAAACTACTTTTTATAGAAATATTAACTTAGATAAAATAAAAGAAAAATATGAAGATTTATCTAATAAAATTATTGATTTAAATAATTATTATCATAATTTACAAGATAATATAGAAGAAATTGAATATATGTCTCCTAGCAATTATTTAGTTATTAGAAATTGTTCTTTTATATATTCTAATTTAAATTTTTGTAAAGAGTGTTTGGATAATTGGTATAAAATTATATCGTCTAAAAAAAAAGAAAGAGTAGTTACTCTTCATAATAATTTAAGTATAGATCATATTTTGGAGGGAAAAGATAAATATTTAATAAGTTGGGATAGAAGTTTTAAAGCTAGTCCTATTTATGATTTATATAGTTTGTTTATTAATAATTATGATTTGGTTGATTTTAATAGCTTATATAAATTATATTTATCAAAATATCCTCTTTTAGAAGAAGAACAGCTTTTATTTTTTGTTTTAATTAGTATGCCAAAAAAGATCGAATTAGAAACAGATGAATTAAAGCAGTGTATAACTATTAGAAATATGCTGGATAGAATGGCAAATATTCGTGATTTTGTTTTAGATAATAGAACGAAAGAGGAGAAAGAAAAACAACCATAACTCTAATAGGAAAAAAAATATACTTCCTCTACATGGATTAAAAAAACAAACAATAGATTGATAAAATACTATAACTAATAAAATAAGAAGAATAATTATATTCCAAAGAGAATTTCTTCTTTTTTTTCGACATGTTTCGCAAAAACAAAAAAATCCATGATTATTAAAAGACATATTATCACCTACATTATTTTATGTTATAATAAATAATAGGTGATAGTATGAATAAAAAAGGATTTACTTTAGTTGAGTTGCTAGCGACGATTACAATAATAGGAATTATATGTATTATTATTTTTCCTAGTGTAAATAATTTAATAAAAAATAATGAAAAAACAACTGCTGAGCAAATTGGAAATATGATTATTAGTGCTACTAAGAAATATGTTAATGATGAGAGATTGGAAGGTACTGGTTGCCTTTCTGTACCAGCTAAAAAATTAATAGATTTTGGTTATATAGAAACAATAGATACTGGCAAACTAACTTGTGATATAAATAATTCATTTGTTAGAATAGATTTTAGTAGTAATAAAAAGGAATATAGTTATCATTTGAGCTGTAATAGTAAAACATTTGATACATCTGATAAAACAGTTAGTTATTGTGATGATTTTGTACCTTATAGTAAAACTGTCGTACCAAGACAAAATAATCAATATGCACCAGATTTGGGGTCTAGAGCTGATGGTGCGGACGAATATGGCTTAAACAGTAAAGGTGATTCTGTTCTGCCAAAAGACTCTAACTTAATTCCAATAAGATATCATGAAAATAACTGGGTAGTTGCGGATGTTAAAAATAGATCATATATGTATCCGAATTACTATTGGTATGATTATAATCACTTAATGTGGGCTAATATGGCAATTGTAAATGATGGTGCAAAAGGTAAATATAATAGCGAAGAAAAAATAGGAACTATTGTAGAGATGGAAGATATTTTAAGTATATGGGTATGGATACCAAGATTTAAATTCACTTTAAATAATAATGTACCTACAGTTTCTTTTAGTAAAATAGAAAAAGATGATTCTGGAAATGTTATAGAATCTTCTAAGCATACATCTATTGATAAAGCGTTTGATAAATGTAAAGATGGAGAATTTTGTATACCAAATTCATTTTTTGATGAAGAAAGTGGTAAAGAATTATCCGGTTTTTGGGTTTCTAAATATTTAGTAGATAATAAAGATGATTTATCAGCAAAAGGAAATACTCCAGCAAATTATTTTTTAGATGATTACAATCAAGCATTATTTGATAAGATAAAAAATTATGAAAATGCTACTATATCAGATAAAATAAATCTCGATGTGAGTAGTTATGACAAATTGGTTTCTTTAGATTATTTTACCTATTCCAAGTATGGAAACTATAATAAAAGCAGTAGTGACAAAATTTCTACAGATAATATTTATGGTGTTTATAATTTAGATAGTTTAACAATGACTAATTATTGTTTTGGTTTAATTTGTAAAGATAATAATTATGTAACAGATATAACAAAAAAAGATCAAACTATAGAATTAACACAAAATAAACAAGTACAATTTAATAGTAAATATCTCTATCCTTATAATAAAAGTAGTGGTTCTGATTATACTAACATTGATACATATTCTAAAAATTTTAAATATCAAATGGATGCTTTTAAAGATACCAAAACGTTTAAGTTTTTATTTGCGGTAAATGAAACGGAAGGAACATGTGATGGGAAATGCTGCTATGTAGGTTATAATAACCCAAATAATATTATAGGTTATAGTCCTTCTTATACTAGTTTGAACCTAGATAAGAGATATTATAGTGGAATTATTCAATTCAAAACTAAAAATTATTTTATTTTAATGGAAAAAGACTATATAGATAGATATGATTATTCTCTAAATGAAGATTATATTTCTTGTCAATATCGTTTTACAGGAGGTTTTTATTCTTGGAGAAGTGATCATCCTGATTTTCAGGATTGTTGGTATACTTTAAATAATTTAGGAACCGATGAACAATATAAAGAATATTTAGAAGATATGTGCAAAGCAAAAAATAAAAATTACTCTACATCAAATCCCGCATATTTACGATTATCGCTTTATTTTAAATAAAACTTGTATAAAATATAAATTAGTTGTATAATACTGATATAAATGCGTTGGACTGAGGAGTATAGTATTAATATTTTTAGAGAGTTTGTGTTTGGTGAAAACAAATATTATTAATATTAGAAGGTAGCGGTCAAGTAGAATTTTTGAGAAATATATATGTAGAAAATTACGTTATTCCGCGTTAAGGATTTAAGATTACTTTAGTAATGAATTAAGGTGGTACCACGGAAACATTCGTCCTTTTGATGAGTGTTTTTTATTTTGAGGAGGTAATATGGATAAATATATAGTTTTCTTTTACGATTATGTAGAACGTTTTGATACTAGTATCAATATGATTTCATTAAAAAGAGAACATACTACTAGAGTTGTAGGTAAATGCTTTAGTTTAGCTTGTAGTTTGGGTTTAAATAAAGAAGATATAGAACTTGCGATGATAATTGGTCTATTCCATGATATTGGTAGATTTTATCAATATACAGAGTATGGTAGTTTTTCAGATTATAAAACTATTGATCATGGAAAGATGGGAATTGAAATTTTAGAAAATAGTCATATCTTAGATGATAATCCAAATAAAGAATTAATTTATAAAGCAATAAGAAATCATAATAAATTTGAACTTGATCAAAATTTAACTGATAGAGAAAAATTATTTTGTAATATAATTAGAGATGCAGATAAGTTGGATATATTAGAATTAGTTATTGAAGGAAAAATAAGTGTTTATAATACTAATGAAGAATACAATCCAACTGCGGTAGATGATATTTTATTAGGCAGACCTTTATTAGCAAGTAAATATTCTGATAAAGCTTCTAAGTCTTTAGTTAGATTTGGTTTCATAAATGATCTTAATTTTGATTATTCTAAAAAATATATTTTAGAAAATAATATTTTAGATGATTTAGTTAATGTGTTTTTAGAATCTAATCCAAAAGGAAAAGATGATATAAATAAAATAAAAGTAAAATTAAATGAAAGGTTAGGTAATTAATATGTTAGATAAAAAGTATAAATTTGAAGAAAAAGAAATACGTTGGGAGAAATATTGGGAAGATGAAAAAATATATGAATTTATTCCTGATCAAAGAAAGGTTTATTCTATTGATACTCCGCCTCCAACTGTTAATGGTAAAATACATATAGGTCATATTTTTTCATATTCACAAGCAGAAATGATTGCTAGATACAAAAGAATGAGAGGATTTAATGTTTTTTATCCGTTTGGTTTTGATGATAATGGATTACCTAGTGAAAGACTGGTTGAAAGAGAACAAGGTAAAAAGGCTCATGAAATTGGTAGAGAAGAATTTTCTAAACTTTGTTATGATACGACTAACAAATATGAAGCTGAGTTTAAAAAATTATTTAAAAGAGCAGGCTTTAGTGCAGATGTGAATAATGCTTATAAAACAGTAGGTCCATCTAGTTCTAGAATTAGTCAATTATCTTTTATTGAACTTGTAGAAAATAATAATTGTTATCATAAAGAAAGTCCAGCTTTATGGTGTAATGAATGTTTAACTTCCATTGCGCAAGCTGAACTTGAAACTAAGACAGTAAAAACTACATTTAATTATATTAATTTTAAAACAAAAGAGGATGGAGAAACTTTTACAATTGCGACTACACGTCCTGAGTTATTACCAGCGATTGTATGCGTATTTGTAAATCCTAATGATGAAAAACATAATTCTTTAATTGGAAAGACAGCTCTAATTCCGGTAATTAATGTAGAAGTACCTATCATGGCTGATGATAAAGTAGATGCTTCTAAAGGTACTGGAGTAGTTATGTGCTGTACTTTTGGAGATCAAACTGATATTGAATGGTGGAAAAAATATAATTTACCTTTAAAAAATATTTTTACTAAAGATGGTCATATAATTGATAGTATTGAAAATTATGGTGGTTTAACTATAAAGCAAGCTCGTAAGAAAATCATAGAAGATATAGATGAAGCTGGATTTTTAGTAAAAGTGGAAGATTTAGAACATGAAGTTCAAACCCATGAAAGATGTGGAAAAGAAGTAGAATATGCAGTTATGAACCAATGGTTTATAGATATTATGAATCACAAAGAAGATTTCTTAAAAATTGGTGATGAAATTGATTGGCATCCAAAACATATGCAAGCAAGATATAATGAATGGGTTGAAAATATTATGTGGGATTGGTGTATATCTAGACAAAGATATTTTGGTGTACCTTTTCCTGTATGGTATTGTAAAGATTGTGGTGAAGTTGTTTTAGCTAAAAAGGAAGATTTACCAGTTAACCCGCTTACAGATAAAGCACCAATTCAAAAATGTCCTAAATGTGGATGTAGTGAATTTGTAGGTGAGACTGATATCATGGACACATGGCAAACTTCTTCTGTTACACCACTTATAAACATGAAATATAAAACTGATGAAAGTATAGAAGATATTTTAAAACCAATGTCTTTAAGATGTAATGCACATGATATTATTCGTACTTGGGATTTTTATAGTATTGTTAAGAGTTTCTATACTTTTAAAACTAAACCATGGGAAAATGTAATGATAAGTGGATTCGTAATGGCTAATAAAGGGGAAAAAATATCTAAAAGTAAAAATAATTCCAAAATGGAACCATTTGAATTGCTTGAACAATATGGAGCTGATGTAGTTAGATATTGGGCAGGTAGTGGTAAACTTGGAACTGATATTATCTTTAGTGATGAAACTTTCTTAAGAGGTAAAAAATTAATTAATAAAATCTGGAATGTATCTAAATTTATAGAAATGCATTTACAAGATTATGAAGATAAAGAAATTGAAAAATTTGAATATATTGATAGATGGATTTTAGAAAAATATAAAAAGATGGAACAAAGCTTTATCAAATATTTAGATGATTATGAAATAGGTCTTGCTTTAAATGTTTTAGAAAAGTTTTTCTGGGAATTCTGTGATAATTATATAGAAATAGTTAAACATAGGTTATATAGACCAGAAGAATTTGGAAATGAAGCTAGATATTCTGGGCAAAAAACAGTTTATACTTTACTTCATAAATTATTACAAGATTTCGCTATATTCTTCCCATTTATTACAGAAGAAATATATCAAGAATTATTCCATAAAGAAAAATCTATTCATTTGACACAAATAGAATCATTACCATATAGTTTTGAAGATGAATATAAAAATGGAGAAGCAATTATTGAAATAATAAGTTCTCTTCGTGGAGTTAAAACTAATAATAGTGTATCTTTAAAAACTCCTATTAAAAATGTATCTTTAGGCTTATCTAAAGAATTAAATGAAGCTATTAATGAAAGTATTAAAGATTTTAAAGCAACTTTATTTATTGAAAATATGGATATTAAAGAAATAGAAAATAAATACGAAGTATATGATGTAGAACTAGATTTAGAGGAGAAATAATATATGATTTTTATAGAGTATCCAAAATGTTCTACTTGTAAAAAAGCAAAACAATTTTTAATAAATAATAACATGTCTTTTATATCTAGAGATATAGTAAATGATACACCAACTTATGATGAATTAAAATTATGGATAGCAAAGAGTAATTTAGATATAAAAAAGTTCTTTAATACAAGTGGCTTAAAATATAAAGAATTAAATTTAAAAGATAAACTAACTACTATGAATGATGATGAAAAAATAAAACTTCTAGCAAGTAATGGAATGCTTATTAAAAGACCATTACTTATTGATGACAATATAGTATTAGTAGGATTTAATAAAGAAAAATGGAGTGTCTTAAAGTAGGAACTTTTATTTTTTTTAAAATCTATAGTAACAAGATTTATATGTATGCTATAATAGAATTATTCGGGAGGTTTAATTATGAATTTAAAAATAAAAAATTGTTATTATGCTGATAATGATAATAAATTTGATTTAGATAGTGCTTTAATTGATAGTGGGCATTATGCAGGTGTTTGTTATAACAAAGAGGGACTAGAAAAAGTAATAGAAGAAATAAGAAAAAAAACAGAAAAGAGAATAGATAATACTTTAGAAAATGGACATCACTCTGTATGTGGACATATTTATATTACTGTTAATATGGAAGATGTACCTAAATCTCTTGCAATGGTATTAAATAATGAGAAAGATTATAATACTAGTGAGAAATCAGCTAGATATACACCAGTTATTTCTAAAGAAGGATCTATTATTAGTGAAAAAGAACAAAAATTATATGATAAATGGGTAGAGATATTTAAAACTAAAATAAAAAATGAATATGGAGATATTTATCCAGATACTAAAATTACTAAATTGGCTCAAGAAAATGCTAGATATTTAGTAACAGTTCATATGCCTACACAAATGGTATATACTACTAATTTAAGACAATGGAATTATTTAGCTAGATTTTTAATTGATTATTATAATGA
Source organism: Bacilli bacterium (assembly GCA_051886215.1). Classification (GTDB taxonomy): domain Bacteria; phylum Bacillota_I; class Bacilli_A; order RF39; family UBA660; genus JBJEXX01. The sequence continues at coordinate 14,730 of JBJEXX010000045.1, forward strand.
AGCAGATATGAGTAATTGGTATCAAGCATATCTTGCAGAAGCTGGTATTGAACTTGTTAATAAGCTTGATCAATTAAATATGACTGATGAAAGACTTTTAAGAAATGAAAAGAATAGAAAATTATCTTTATTTGCTGATCCTAATGTTACACGTGAAGTTCATTTTGGAGATGTTTATTCAACTAATTATAAAGGTAGTTTTGCTGAACTTGCACAAGCTCAAAGACATAGAACATTATCTTATGAAATGAAATTACCAGAACTTGATAAATGTAATTTCTTTGTTCCACCAATATTAGAAGATGATTTAACTCTTGTTTATGAATGGTTAAATGACTGCTACAGCGTGGAAGATATTTATCCACAAGGAATGCTTTTGGATATTAATGAACGTGGAACTTATGAAAACTTTATTTTAAAATGTCAAGAAAGACTTTGTAGTGCTGCACAACTTGAAATATGTAATCAAACTAAAGATACTTTATTAAAATATAAAAAAGCTTTGGAAGAAAATAATCACTATTTAGCGGAAGATATTGAAAAATATTCTCATGGAGCAAGATGTACATTCCCAGGTTTTAAATGTAGTCAAGACTGTCATAATAAAGAAGGAAAATTATTAATTAGAAAGATTTAATTATCTTTCTTTTTATATAAATATATAAAATAAATTGTAATTTAAAGAATAATATGTATTAGTATTATTCTTTTTACTTGAAAATTGATTTAAAAAGATATATAATCAAGCAAAGGAGATGAGTCTATGTCTAGTATTAAACATAAAAAACGTGGTAGTTTAATAATTATTTCAGGCACTACTTGCGCTGGAAAAGGAACTGTAATTAGTAAATTACTTGAAAGAAATGAAAATATGACATTATCTATTTCTTATACTTCTCGTCCAATGCGAGGTAATGAAGTAGATGGAGTAGATTATTATTTTATTTCAAGAGAAGAATTTGAACAAAAAATTAAACACAATGATTTTTTAGAATATGCCAAAGTTAGATATGGTGAATATTTTGGAACACCAAAAAAAGAAATTGAAGAAACTTTAGAAAGTGGAAAAGATGTAATTTTGGAAATAGATGTTCAAGGTGCTAAACAAGTAAAAGAATTATTCCCAGAAACTATCTTAATATTTATTATGGCACCATCTTTTACAGAAGTAAAAAGAAGAATCAAGGCTCGCGGTTTTGAAAATAATGAACAAATAATTGATCGTTTTAAAACAGCGTATAAAGAAATAAATGAAATTCCTAAATATAATTATGTTGTTGTAAATGATGAAGTTGAAAATGCAGTCAAGAAAGTAGAAGCTATTTTGATAAGTGAAAAATGTCGAGTAGATAGAATAGAAGAAATTGCGGTAGAAAATGAAGAGGAAATAATCCATGAATTTATTATGGATAAAGAGTTTGATAATACATTACCAAACTATAATAAGTGATATTTATGGCTAATTTATTTGATTATATAAAAGAATATGGAACTAAAACTTTTGATGAAGTTCCATTCAATGAAGTTGATAATTTAATTCTTTGTTCATTATCTTATGTGGATATAAAAAAATACATGCCTAAGAAAAAATTTTCAGAAATAACTTTAAAAGAAGTTGGTAATCTTTATTTTAATAAATTTAAAAAAAGAAAATATAAAAATGATATAATTGCGCTTGATAAAGGAATAAAAACATTTAGGTCTATTAGAAATACTAAGAGATTTAGAAATATTAAATTGTATAATTATATTTATAAAGCCAATAAAAATAAACAATTTTGCGCAATGACTATTAAATTAAAAGATGATTTAACTTATGTGTTATATGAAGGAACAGATCATTTAATTAGTGGTTGGGAAGAAGATTTTAAAATGTCTTATATGTTCCCGGTTCCAGCTCAAAGAGACGCAATTAGATATTTAAATAGAACTATTAGAAAAAGTGATTATAATATTATAGTTGGAGGACACTCTAAAGGAGGAAATCTTGCTTTAGTTGCTTCTATGTATGCTCATAATTATATAAGAAAAAGAATTAGAAAAATTTATAATAATGATGGTCCTGGTATAAGGAATAAACAGTTTTTATCAGAAAGATACAAAAATATTAGTTATAAATTAATTCACATAATACCTAATTATAGTATTGTAGGTTTATTATTAAGACATGACGAAGATTTAAAAATTGTAAAATCTCCTAGGATTACTATCTTATCTCATGATTTAACTACTTGGGAAGTAAAAAATACCAATTTATTAGAAACAAAACTTAGTGCATTTAGTCAGAAATTTGATTTATATATGAAAGAATTTTTAAGAAAACATTCTGATTATGAATTAAAGAAATATGTTAAAGCCCTATTTGATATTTTAAGAAGATTAAATATTGATAACTTGGAAGATATAAAGGCTTATAAATTAAAAAACATGAAAAAAATAGTTAAAGAAGCTCAAAATCTTGATTCAGATACTAAAGAAATATTAATAGAATTTGCTAATTTTATGTTAAAAAATTATTCTGAAGATGCTAAAGAAAAAATAAAAAAAGAATTAAATAAAATAAATTTAAATAAAACATCTAAAATTTAGATGTTTTTATTATATATAAATAAATTATATGTTAAAATAAATATATAATGAAAATAGAAAGTGTGGTTTTATGTTTGCTAGTATAGGTTTTACAATTGTTGGTTTATTGCTTGTATTAATAATTGCTTTAGTTTATTTTACTAAAAAGAAATATAAAGGTTTAAATAATTCTGTTTATTTAATATTAATATGTTTAACAATATTATTATCATTTATTGAAATTATATGTGTATATACTATGGCTCATAGAGTAGATATGTATTTATTCAATGAAATAATGTGTAGATCATATATTTTATTTTGTATTATTTGGGTTTTATGTTTTATTTTATATTTATGGAGCTATGAAAATAACAATAAATATTTAAAAAACAAAAAGAAATATAATATAATTATAACAACTAGTTTTTTAATTTTGACATTTATTCTATTTTTTATATCTTTAAGATTACCAATGACTTTTACAGGTGGACCTAATAATGAATTATATGTTATAGGTGGCCCCGCAGTATCAGTATTATATTATTTGTCATTTATATTGATATTTATAATAGTTTTTGTTCTTTTAAAAAGTAAAGATAAAATTCCAATATCTCATAGAATGACTTTATATTTATTATTTATGTTCTTTTTAACTTTATCATTTTTTAAAATGTTTATTTTTGATTTTAATAGTTTAACTTTTGTATTTTCCTTTACTGTAGTTGGTATGTATTTTACAATTGAAAGTCAAGATTATATGTTACTTGGAGAATTAGAAATAGCAAAAAAAGAAGCTGAAAGAGCAAATACTGCTAAAACAGAGTTTTTATCAAATATGTCACATGAGATAAGAACTCCTATGAATACTATTTTAGGATTAAGTGAAAGTTTATTAAATGAAGATAATCTAACTAAACAGAAAGTTATAAAAGATGTTAAAACTATTCATGATTCTGGAGTATTATTATTAGATTTAATTAATAATATTTTAGATATATCTAGATTAGAATCTAATAAAGAAAAAGTAATGGAAAAGGAATATAATATTGTTGATGTTTTATTAGAAATTCAATCTATCTTTTATTCTAAAGTAAATGAAGAAAATATTAAATTTGTGTTTTTAGTAGATGAAGATATACCTAATAAATTATATGGGGATAGTAATAAAATATATAAAATATTATTAAATGTTTTATATAATGCTTTAGAATATACTAGTTATGGTTCTATAACTTTAAAAGTTGATAAAGAAATAAATGATGATATTATTACTTTGAAATTTATTATTAATAATAGTGGACATGCTATGAAGGAAGAAGATTTTAACAAAGATTTTAATGATTTCACTTTGGATAATAAAGATAACATTATTGATAGTACTAGTTTAGGATTAATAATTGCTAAAAGACTTACAAATCTTTTGGGTGGAGAAACAGCTTTTAAAAATGAGCCAGGTAAAGGTACTAATTATTATATTAATATTAAACAAAAAATTGTTGGATTTGAAAAAGTGGGTAAATTATTTACTTCAAAAGAAAAAGAAACTATCACTAATATTGATTGTTCTGGTAAAAAAGTTTTAGTTGTAGATGATAATTCCATTAATCTAAGATTAGCGGAAAGATTACTTTTAGAGTATAAATTTACTATTACTACTATAAATAATGGTCATGATGCGGTAGAACTTATAAAAAATAATCATTTTGATCTTATATTTTTAGATCAAATGATGCCAGAAATGGATGGTATTGAAACTCTTAATATTATGAAAAGTTTAAAGAGTGATTTACCACCAGTAATTGCTCTTACTGCGAATAATTATACAGGAGCTAAAGATATTTATATAAGTAAAGGGTTTGATGATTACTTATCTAAACCTATAAAGGTAAAAGATTTAAATAAAATAATAAATAAGTATTTTAATTAGGAGGAATTATGGGAGGATTGTTACTTACTATAGGAAGTTTATTCTTTATAGGATTATTGATGGTAATATATTTTAATAAAAAAAGATTTTTATTTATTAGAAATAAAATATATAGATATATGCTTATAGTATCTTTAGTATTACTTTTAACAGAAATATTTTCAACTGTATTAGTTACTTATGGCTATACGAGTACATTTAGTGATTTTTTATTTAGAATACATTGGTTTACTGGTATAATATGGTTTTCTTTATTGTATTATTATAGTAATTGTTTTTTAAAAAATCTAGAAGCTGATAGTTTAAAGGAACTTATAAAAAGTAATAAATTATTTATAAGAAGATCTATAGAATTTTTGATTATATCAATTATTTATTTCTTTGTTCCTTTTAGTGATTTATCAAAAAGTATAGTATCTTATATTCCTGGACCTGCAGCGATATATGTATTATCTTTTTGCGCTATAATTGTAATATCTTTAGTTATTTTTACTATTAAAAACCATGAATCTATTCCTTTTAGAAAAAAGGTTTCTATTTCTCTTATGATTATAGAGTTAATTATAGTTTTTATATGTCAAATAATGTTTGAACATATTGCGATTTCCGCAATTGGATTATCATTACAAATGTTCTTTTTATATTTTATAATAGAGAATCCTGATTTAGAGCTTATAACGGAATTAGAGGACACAAAAAAAGAAATAGATAGATCTAATAGAGCTAAATCTGATTTTTTATCAAATATGTCACATGAAATTAGAACTCCTATGAATGCTATTATAGGTTTTAGTGAATCTATTCTTAATAGTAAAAGATTTAATAAAAAAAGTGCTATTAGTGATATAGAAAATATTTCTAAAGCCAGTAATAATTTATTAGATATAATTAATAACATATTAGATATTTCTAAAATTGAATCAGGTATTCAGACGTTAGAAGAAAGAGAATATTCTTTAAAAGAAATGATTACTGATTTAGCTGATATTATTAGGCAAAGATTGAAGGAAGTTCCAATTAAGTTTGTTTTAGATATTGATGAAAATCTTCCAGATAGACTTTATGGTGATTATACTAAAATATATCAGATACTTTTAAATTTATTGATAAATGCTGTTAAATATACTGAAGTTGGTAAAATAATTTTATCTGTAAAAGGAACTGTTAATTTAAGAGAAGTGAAATTAAAGTTTAGTGTTAAAGATACAGGATTTGGTATAAAAGAAGAAGATTATAATAAATTATTTTCGAAGTTTAGTAGACTTAGAAGTGCTACAGAAAAAGAAATAGAAGGTACAGGTTTAGGACTTATTATAACTAAACAATATGTAGAATTATTAGGTGGAAATATTAGTTTTGATAGTACATATGGAGTTGGTACAACTTTTTATGTTAATCTAAATCAAAAAATTATTGATCGTCAAAAAATAGGTTCTATAGAAAAAAATGATAGGATTACAAGTGAAATCACTTATTTTGATTGTTCTAAATATAATGTTTTAATAGTCGATGATAATTCTTTAAATATAAAGGTTTGTGAAAAGTTATTAAGCCCATATAAATTTAATATTACTGCAGTTACAAGTGGTAAGGATTGTATTTATAAAATAAAAGAGGGTAATCATTATGATTTAATATTTATGGATCATATGATGCCGGAAATGGATGGAATTGAAACTCTTAATATTATAAAAAAATTGGATTGTTTTGATATTCCACCAGTAGTAGCTTTAACAGCTAATGCGATTACGGGAATGAAAAAAATGTATTTGGATGCAGGATTTGATGATTATTTATCTAAGCCAATAAATACCAAAGAATTAAATAGGGTAATAATAAAATATTTCAAGAGGTAATTATGAAAAAAATAAAAACACTTAGTAGTTTAATAGTTGTTATTTTATTAGGAATTATATCTGTTATGTATACTCCTGATAACTTCAAAACTAGTATTAAAGAAGTAAAAACTTCAAATGAAGAGAAACAGGAAGTTACTGGTAATCTTTCTGTATCATTTATAGATGTCGGTCAAGCGGATTGTATTTTAGTAGAAAATAATAATGAATATATGTTAATTGATGCTGGTAATAATGCTGATGGTGAGTTGTTAGTTAATTATTTTAAAGAATTAAGCATTACCAAATTTAAATATATAGTTGGTACTCATCCACATGAAGATCATATAGGTGGAATGGATAATATAATTGATAGTTTTGATATTGGTACTATTTATATGCCAAAAACTATGACTACTACTAATACATTTGAGAGTGTACTTGATGCTGTAAAAAGGAAAAATTTAAAAATTACAACTCCTAATATTGGGGATGAATTTAAATTGGGAATGGCAAATTTTGAAGTGTTATATTTAAATAGTGAAGCTAATGATTTAAATGATACTTCTATTGTATTAAAACTTACTTATGGAAATAATTCTTATTTATTTATGGGGGATGCTTCTAAAAAAATAGAAAAAGAAATTCTTGATAAAAATATTTCAACAGACGTTTTAAAAATTGGTCATCATGGTTCTGAATATTCTTCATCTAGTGAATTTTTAGAAAAAGTACAAGCCAAATATGCGATTATTTCTGTTGGTAAAGATAATATTTACAAACATCCTAAAGATATAACTTTGGAAACTTTAGAAAGTATGAATATGACAATTTATAGAACAGATGAACTAGGTACAATAAAAACTATTAGTGATGGAAATAATATAAAAATAACTTATGAAGAAACTAATACAGATGGGTAGGTTAAAAAATGAGATTTATAGTAGATAGAATTGAAAATGAATTTGCAGTTTGTGAAAATGAAAATAAAGATATAGTAAATATACCAATAACAGAACTTCCAAGTAATATAACAGAAAAAAGTATTATTGATTATATAGATAGTCAATATATAATTAATGATGAAGAAAAAATAAAAAGAGAAGAAACTATAAAAGAAAAGATGAATAGTGTCTGGGATGATTAAAAAAAAGAGATTGATATAATCAAGAGAGTGTAAATAATTCTGTGTAAATGATCTAACCATGACATATAGAAGCAAAAAAACTGCTTCTTTTTTTGTTATCTGAGTCTGTAAATAAATTTGTGTAAATAAAAAATCTTTCCATGATAAAATAAAAGAAATGGAGAGATTTTTATTATGAAAAGAAATAACAAAGGAATAGAAATATTAAAATTATTACAAGAAAACTATGAAATTGAAACAGCTCAAGACTTATCAAGTGCTTTAAAAGATATGTTTAAAGGTGCATTACAGGAAATGATGAATGCTGAATTTGATTCATCTATGGGGTATTCAAAATATGATAAAACAACTGAAAAAACAAACTATAGAAATGGTACTACTAAAAAGAATTTAAAAAGTGAATTTGGTTCTTTTGAGTTTGAAACTCCTAGAGATAGAAAGGGAGAATTTGAACCTAAGATTGTTCCAAAAAACATAAGAGATGTATCAGGTATTGAAGATAAAATTATTTCTTTATATGCAAAAGGATTAACTACTAGAGATATAAATGAACAAATACAAGAACTATATGGAATTGAAGTGTCTGCAACTATGGTAAGTAATATAACAGATCAGATAATACCAGAGATAAAAGAATGGCAAGAAAGACCCTTAGATGATGTTTATCCATTTGTATTTATAGATGCAGTACACTTCAGTGTAAGAGAAGATAATCATATAATTAAAAAAGCTGCCTATATTGTTTTAGGAATTAATTCTGAAGGATTTAAAGAAGTCCTTGGAATATGGATTGGGGAAAATGAATCTGCTAAATATTGGTTAGGTGTTTTAAACGAATTAAAACAACGGGGAATTAAAGATATATTAATTATATGTAGTGATAACCTAACTGGTATTAAAGAAGCTATAAATGCTGCTTATCCTAATACTGTTCAACAAAGATGCATTGTTCATATGATAAGAAACTCAGTTAAATTTGTTAATTATAAAGATTTAAAATCATTTACAAAAGATTTAAAGAAAATATATACTTCAGTTGATGAAGAAAAAGGATATGAACAATTACAAGAAGTAAAAAACAAATGGTCTGATAAATATGCTTCTGCATTTAAAACATGGGAAGAAAATTGGGATGCAATATGTCCATTCTTTCAATTTTCAGAAGATATAAGAAAAATTATGTATACAACAAATACCATTGAATCATTAAATAGACAATACAGAAAATTCACTAAAACAAAAGCTGTATTTCCGACAGACATGTCATTACTCAAATGTTTATATTTAGCCACTAAAAATATATCTAAAAAATGGGATCAAGCATATAGAAATTGGGGTCCTATATTATCTGAATTATCCATTATGTTTGATGGTAGAATATAGTTCTTTGAAAACTAAGTATTTTATGTTATTATTTAAATAACAAAAAAAGAAGCAGGTTTTTTGCTTCTATATGTCATGGTTAGATCATTTACACAGAATTATTTACACTCTCTGTTATCTCGATTGTGTAAATTACTTTATATAAACCTATTTGCGTTTCTTGAAAATATTGATTGCTTCGTTAATAGCATCTCCTATAGTAGGTGCTTTTTTTTCGTTATCATTAGATTCTTTATTAGCGTAGCTGTCTATAATTTCATCTGCTAAGTCAGATAAGAAATCTCTAGTTTCTTTTCTACTTTCTTCTAATATAGATCTAAAATCAAATGGATTATCTTGATATTCATCACCTTGTTCTTTAGTTTCTGTGTTATCTTGATTAAAGTTAGTATCTATAATAGTTTTAACAGTATTGATAGTTTCTGTTGCTTGTTTTTCTATATTCTCTTTAAATTCTTTTCTTTCTTTTAAAGTACATTCGATTTTATTATTTAATGTATTAATTTCCTCAATAGTGTTAGTTTTTTCTTCTTGCTTTTCTTTTAATAATTCTTCTGTTTCTTGTTTTTTTAATTCATATTTAAAAATTTTATTTAGCAAATGCATTACATTACCAATTGAATCTTGATTAAAATATGATAAATTTCTTGTTTTAGCCCAATCTTCACCACTCATAGAATTAATACTATTGAAAACTTCTATTTGATTATTAAGATTATTTTGAATATTTTTGTTTTCTTCGTCTAATTCATTTACTTCTTTTCTTAAATTCTCTTTTCCAGTTTTATATTTTTCTTCTAATTCATATATTTCTTTGTTTATTTCATTAATACGATTATTGTATAATTGTGATTGCTGTTCCAAAAGCAATTTATTATTTTTGATCATATTTTCTAAATCTTGAATATCTTGTTCTTTTTGTTTCTTTCTAAAAATATATGGTTTATTTTTTATTTCTTCTAATCGTTTAGAAAGTTCTTCTATTTCTTCATTGATGTGATTTTTTGAATCAGTTAATGCTTGGCTCTCATCGTTTTTTATTAATCTATAATTGTCAATATCTTTATAATACTGATTTTTATGTTCTTCTTTTTGTATTTCTAATTGATCTTTCTTTTTGTTGTTTTCATTTATCAAATTATCAGCATTTTCTTTAGCTTTAGCTATAGCTTCTTTTCTTGCTAATTCTAGTTCTTTTTCTTTCTCTTCTATATCCTTTTCTAGTGCGTTTATTTCTGCTTGATATTGAGATATTACGCATTCTGTAGTATTCAATAAAGTTTTTAAACGTGTAACTTCTTTTTTTGCACTATCAACGCTAGTATGTCTTTCAATTGTTTCTATTATTTTTTCTTTTTCCATAATAAAATTCCCCCTTAAAAAAGTGACTATATTATACTACAATATAGCTATTTTGTCAATGATTTCAAAAAAAAACACTTATTAAAAATAATAAATGTTTTGATAATGATATTTAAAATTTTCTATATAGTCCAATAGCTTTTCCTAAAATAGTTACATTAGGAAGTATTATTGGAGCCATTGTATCATTTTCTGGTTGTAGTCTAATATGATCTTTTTCTTTGTAAAAAGTTTTTACTGTTACTTCGTTATCAGGAGTCATAGCGACTACTGTATCCCCATTGTTTGCTGTTGAGCATCTTTCTACAATTATAATATCTTTATCATATATACCAACGTTAATCATGCTTTCACCTTTTACTTTTAAAGTAAAAACATCTTTTTTATTTTTAGGTAAAAGTCCAATTGGTAAATCAAAATACTCATTTGGTGTTTCTATTGCTTCAATGGGATTACCTGCAGTAACTAATCCTAGTAGGGGAACAGTTGCGACTTTTTCATCTTCTAAATATTCATTTGGTACTAGTAGTTCCATAGTTCTATTTTTACTACCATCTTTTTTTATATAACCTTTACGTTCTAATTCAGCTAAATGAGAATGTATAGTGGCACTTGATGATAATCCAACTTTTTTTCCTATTTCTCTAACAGTAGGTGGATATCCTCTTTTAGCTATATCTTTTTTTAAAGCATCTAATACATCGGCTTGTCTTTTAGTTAGTTTTTCCATATCATCATCTCCTAGATAAATATTAACACATATATTTGTTCTGGTCAAACATTTGTTTATAAAATATTTTTAATTTTATTATTTTTTTTACAAGAAAGATATGTTATAATCAATATAGAATAAAGGACGTTGGTAATTATGCTAGGAAGAATTATAGATATTGATAATAGTTTAGTTAAAATTAAATTAGATATAGATATTAATAAACAAGCTAATCTTATTAATATTCATGTTGTTTTTGAAGATAAGGATAAAAAAATAATTGGGGAAATAGCAAAACTAGATCAAGAATATGGTTTTATAAAAATAGTAGGTATAATTGATAAAGGTGTTTTTATTCCGGGATTTACTAAAAAACCAGCATTTAACTCTACAATTAGAATAGTTACTATGGATGAACTTAGTTTAATATTGGGACCTCAACAAATAACTGATAATAGTAAAATTTATATGGGAACTTCTAGTGTATATGCTCATTATAGGATAAATGTTGGTCTTAATGATTTTTTTAGTAGTCATTTTGCGGTACTTGGAAATAGTGGTGCGGGTAAATCTTGTACAGTAGCTAGAGTTATTCAAAATATGATGTCATCAAGTTCTAATCCACCAGTTGGGGCAAATATTTTTATGTTTGATGCTTATGGAGAATATACAAGAGCTTTTTCTAATATAAGTTCTATATCCCCATCTTTAAATTATAAATATTATACAACTAATACTAAATATCCAGAAGGAGAAGTATTATCTATTCCTTTATGGCTATTAGGTGTTGATGATATTGCGCTTTTATTAGGTGTTGATAATCCTAATCAAATGCCAATCATAGAAAAAACATTAAAGTTAGTTGGTCTTTTAAAAGATAATAATCCTGAAGTTGTAGAAAATAAAAATGATATTATCGCTAGAGCGTTATTAGATATATTAATGAGTGGAAAAGATTCTTCTAAAATACGTGATCAAGTCATTGCGATACTTACAAATTTTAATACCCCATCTTTAAATTTAAATAGTATAATTTCACAACCTGGTTATAATAGAACTTTAAAACAATGTATATATGTTGATCAAACAGGAAAAATACAGGATATTGATGTAGTAATAGATTTTGTTAATACTTTTATTAAAGAAGGTGTGGAATTAAAATTACCAGATGGTTCTATTATGTACGATTTAAAGGATTTAGAGAATGCTTTAGATTTTGCTTTAATTAGTGAAGGTATTTTAAAAAGTGATAAAGTATTTGATTACGCAAATGTTTTAAGTGTAAGATTACATTCTTTAGTAAATTCACCAGAGGCTGAATATTTTAGTTATAAAGAGATGATAACAAGAGGTGACTATATCAATAAGCTAAGTCATACTTATGATGGCAAAAAGTGTCAAATAGTAAACTTTAATATTAATTATGTTGATGATCGTATGGCTAAAACACTTACTAAGATAATTTCTAAAATGTTATTTGATGCTTCTGTTTCAAAAAATGAAAGAGGAACTGTTCCTTATCATATAATTATTGAGGAAGCTCATAGATATGTTCAAAATGATACTGATAGTGAAATATTAGGTTATAATATATTTGATCGTATTACGAAAGAAGGACGTAAATACGGAGTAATACTTGGACTTATTACTCAACGCCCATCAGAACTTTCTGATACCGCAATATCTCAGTGTTCTAATTTCTTAATTCTTAGAACATTACATCCTAAAGATATAAATTACATAAAAGAAATGGTCCCTAATATATCTATGGAGACAGTTGAACTTATAAAAACTTTACAACCAGGACACTGTATGGCATTTGGTTCAGCATTTAAAGTTCCCATTCAATTGGTTATAGATATGCCATCACCAGCTCCACTATCAGATAATTCTGATATTGTAGCAAGTTGGTATGGACAAAATAAATAGGATTTGTTAAAATATATTTGATATAATAAAAATGGAGGATAAATATGGCGTTAGATAAATTAAAGAAATTTTTAGGTACAGATGAAACAATAGAAGCAGTTGGGGAAGATGAATATTATGATCAAGATGCAAATGCTGATTTGGCACCAGGAAGCAATAAAATGATTTTACTTGAACCTCGTGCATTTTCTGAAAGTCAACAGATTGCGGATTATTTAAAGCATAGAAACGCAGTTGTTGTAAATTTAAAGAGAGTTACTCCAGACCAAGCTAAAAGAATTGTAGATTTTTTAAGTGGTACATTATATGCGATAGGTGGAGATTTACAAAAATTAGGTGGTGGAATATTCCTTTGTACACCTAAGAATGTTGTAGTTGATGGAAAAATAACTGATGATAAAGAAACTCCTACTAAAACTACTAAGACTACTAAAAAAGTATCAAAATCAGATGATGAGGAATTTAATTGGTAATTAAGTAATAAGTTTAAGTAAACCGAGGTGATGGTTATGGAAAAATTTAGTTATGAAGAAAATGGTTACAATCGTAAAGAAGTTAACCATTTTATTGGTGAAGTAATTGAAAATACCGAAGCCATCATTAAAAGAGTTAAAACTCAAGATGCAGAACTTAAAAATTTAAGAAAAGAATTAGAACATTATAAAAATATGGAAGGTACGTTAAAACAAGCTATATATAACGCTCAAAGCGCTAGTGATAATATAAAACGCTTAGCACGTGAAGAAAGTGATATGATAGTAACAGAAGCTAGACATAACGCAAATAGAATTGTAAATGAAGCCCTTCTTCGTGCTGAAAAAATAGAACTTGATAGTGATAATTTACTTAGAAACACAAGAATATTTAAGAAAAAATTAAAATCTATTGTTGAACAACAATTAGATGTAGTAGAAGAAATAGAAAAACTTGAATTAGAATAAATTTTATGATATAGTAGTAAACATATTGAAACAGATCGAGAAGACGAAGTAGATAATTTTTGTTAGAGAGAATCTTTGGTTGGTGAAAAAAGAAAACAAAAAATTTACTTAGATCACTTCTTTTGTGGTTTTATGGATAAGATAATTCCGGTTACGCGTTATAGTAAATGAGTATAAATTAAGGTGGTACCACGAAAACATTCGTCCTTTGGATGAGTGTTTTTTTATTATGAAAGGAGGTATTATGGATAAAGAACTGATAAAAACTAGTGTGCTTGAATCAATTGATTTAATAGATCCATCTTTAAAAGAAAAAGAAAAGATGTATGTATTAAATAAAATATTAGATGAATATGGTAAGATAAAAAAATATACTGATACTTTTATGATTGTTTCAATAATATCTAAAACTTTTGCGGATTGTTTTACTAAATATAATAAAGAACATTATAAGTTAAATAATAGTTACGATAAAGTAATACCTATTGCTTTTAATTTAGGTTTAAATCTAATTAAAGAACCAATATCTTATAAAACTGTAAATGAAGATAATGTCATAAAAAAAATAAATGAAGAAGCAGATTTTTCTAAATATTTAGATAGTATTACTTATAAAAGTTATTTAGAAAGATATAAGCAATGTATAATTCATAATAGTATATATATTATGAGTAAAAGATATAAAGAAGTATATGATCATACAATAAAACAAAAATATAATGATTTAAGAAGTCAATGTGAAGATAATTATGATTTTGAAATGAAATATGGAAATAATTCACAATATTATAGAAGTAAAAATAAAATTAAAATATTAGGAGGACTTAGAAATGGAAAAATTTAAAGAATTATCAAAGAAAAGTGTATATGAAAGTGAACAAGATGTTTTAAATACTTGGAAGAAGATGGATATCTTAAAAAGAACAATAGATAATAGAAGTAATAGTGATAATTTTGTCTTCTTTGATGGACCTGCGACTGCGAATGGAATGCCAGGACTTCATCACATGGTATCAAAATTATTAAAAGATGCTTTTTGTAAATATAAAACAATGAAAGGTAAAAGAGTAGTTCGTCGTGTAGGATGGGATACTCATGGATTACCTGTAGAATTACAAGTTGAAAAAGAATTAGGTTTTACTGGTAAAGGTGATATTGAAAAATATGGTATAGAGGAATTTAATCAAAAATGTCGTGAAGCAGTATGGAAAAATGAAAAATCATTTTGTAAACTTACTGAAGATATGGGACAATTTATTGATATGGAAAACAACTATATAACATATGATAATGATTATATAGAAACAGAATGGTGGATTTTGAAAAAATTCTTTGATGAAGGTTTATTTTATGAAGGCGCTAAAATTCTTCCATTTTGTACTAGATGTGGAACAGGATTAGCATCTCATGAAGTTGCGCAAGGTTATGAAGAAATTAGTGTAGAAACAGTAATAGTTCCTATGAAGAAAAAAGATGAAGATTGTTATTTCTTAGTTTGGACAACAACTCCATGGACTTTAATCGCTAATGTCGCACTTTGTGTTAATCCAAAAGAAACTTATGTTAAAGTAAAATCTCAAGGATATAAATTTATTCTAGCCAAAGCTTTAATGAATAAAGTATTGGGTGATGAAGTAGAAGTATTAGAAGAATATTCTGGAAAAGAATTAGAATATATGGAATATGAACAATTATTACCATTCTTAAATGTTGATAAAAAAGGATTCTTTGTTACTTGTGATAACTATGTAACTATGGAAGATGGTACAGGTATAGTTCATATCGCGCCTGCTTTTGGTGAAGACGACGCTAATGTTGGCAAAAATTATAATTTACCATATTTAAATCCAGTAGGTGAAGATGGATGTTATACTGAAGGTCCTTGGAAAGGTATGAAAGTTTTTGATGCTGATAAGAAAGTTATAGAGTATTTAAAAGAAAATGATAAATTATTTAAAAAACAAAAAATGGTACATAATTATCCACATTGTTGGAGATGTCATGAACCACTTCTATATTACTCAAAACCAAGTTATTATTTAGAAGTAACTAAATTAAAAGATAAAATAATTGAAAATAATAAAACAATTAATTGGTATCCTGAATATGTAGGAGAAAAACGTTTTGGAAATTGGTTAGAAGATTTAAAAGATTGGGCAATATCTCGTCAAAGATATTGGGGAACCCCACTTCCTTTATGGAGATGTTCTTGTGGGCATATGGAAATGATAGGTTCTAGAAAAGAATTAATAGAAAAAGCAGTTGAAGATATTGATGAGACTATTGATTTACATAGACCTTATGTAGATGATATTCACATTAAATGTCCAGAATGTGGTAAGATTATGAATCGTACTACAGACGTAATTGATTGTTGGTTTGATTCAGGAGCTATGCCATTTGCGCAAAATCATTATCCATTTGATAAGAGTGGTGAATTTGAAGATCAATTCCCTGCGGATTTCATTTGTGAAGGTATTGACCAAACTCGTGGATGGTTCTATTCGCTTTTAGTTATTTCTACATTTGTTAAAGGTTGCGCACCATTTAAGAACGTATTAGTTAATGACTTATTACTTGATAAATATGGTCAAAAAATGCATAAATCAAGAGGAAATGCTGTTCAACCATTTGAAACTATGGAAAAATATGGAGCGGATACTATTCGCTGGTATTTACCATATGTATCACCAGTATGGACACCAATAAAATTTGATGAAGAAGGATTAAAAGAAGTTCATTCTAAATTCTTTAGTACTTTAAAAAATACTTATTCATTCTTTGAATTATACGCTAATACTGATGAAGTTGATCCTAGAACTTATAAAGTTTCTTATGAAGAACTTGAAGAAATTGATAAGTGGTTATTATCTAAATATAATAAATTATTAAAATATGTGACAGATGCTTATGATGAATATGATTTAACTCGTGTAGTTAGAAGTGTTACTGATTTTGTAAATGATGATTTATCTAATTGGTACATCAGAAGGAATAGAAGAAGATTTTGGAAGAGTGAATTAGATACTTCTAAAAAAGCTGTATATCAAACAACTTATGAAGTTTTATTAGGATTATCTAAGATTATTGCGCCAATTGCTTCATTTACTGCAGAAGAGATTTATAGAGCGTTAACTAATAAAGAAAGTGTTCATTTAGAAGATTTTCCAACATATGATATGTCTAAAGTTGATTTGAAAATTGAAGAAAGAATGGACTTAGTAAGAGATTTAATTTCACTTGGTAGAAACGCTAGAGAAGAAGCTAAAATAAAAGTTAGACAACCAATAAGTGAAGTAATACTTGATGGTAAAAAAGAAAGTATAATTAGTGATTTTGTAGATTTAATTAAAGAAGAACTAAATGTAAAAATGGTACGTTTTGAAAATGATTTATCTACATATATGAACTATGAAGTAAAACCAAACTTTAAAATTGCTGGTAAAATATTTGGTAGTAAAGTAAAATTATTTGCGGAAGCCTTAAAAGAATTATCTAATGATGATATAAAGAAATTAGAAAATAATGAAACTATAAGTATTAAATTAGATGATTCAATAGAAGAAGTAACTAGTGATATGGTTGATATTAGAATTAATTCTAAAGAAGGATTTAATGCTACATTATTTAATAATAACTTTATTATTTTAAATACAACTCTAGATGAAGACTTAATTAATGAAGGAATTGCTCGTGAATTAGTTTCTAAAGTACAAAATTTAAGAAAAACTAAGGATTTTGATATAACAGATAGAATTAAATTATATTATTCTCCTAATGCTGAATTTGAAAAGGTTCTTTCAAAATATGCTGAATTTATTAAAAAAGAGACTTTGTCATTAGAAATAATTGAAAAAGATATCAATACTAATTTAGTAAATTTAAATGGATTAGATATTTACATTGATGTAGAAAAATTGTAAAATGTTATTAGAATTGAAAGGTTGGTTAGTGATATGAATAATTTTGAAAAGATTATGACTTTAGTACTAAGAAATAATATTTTTGTAGGTAAAAGTGATTATAGTTTTGAACTTCCAATGTTATTTATACAGGACAATAAAGTTTATATGGCATTAATAACAACTTTTAGTGATACGGAAGTTGGAGTTATTACTTTCTGTTTTCAAGATGGTAGTATAAAATATTATACAAAAGAAGAATTTGTAAGATATAAAGTTGTTACTATTAATAGTAGTGATAAAGATACAATAACAAAAGATTTTGTTAATTTCACAGAAGAAGAACTTATTAAAGATTTTACTGATATAATAGATAAATATATTAACGAAAAACAACTAGATATTGATAAATATAATAATTATTTAGACAAAGTAATTAAATCTACTGAAGATGAGTATGGTAGAATATATATATCTAAATTTAAAATCTAGAACTTTAAAAGTTCTTTTTTATTTCTTCTAATTATCACAATAACTTCACAATTAAGAACTATACTTAATATATAAATTGGAGGTGATAATAAGAATTTGGATTTAGCAATTATAACAACAATAATATAAAATATAAATAAAATTTTACTAACTCTCACATACTAAAAAAAAGAAACGATACTCTCTAGTTTCTTTTTTATTTTTTTACAACTTTTAATTTTTTATAATTTTTTAATAAGTCAGTATTTAATTCTATAGTATAGTAAGCATCTTTTTTAATTAATATTTTATTCTTTTTCATATTTTTTTCAATGTGTACTATATTAAAATTTTTATCTAACATAATAACAGATATATTACATTTCATAAAAAAGGTATGAATACTATTACAATTTTTTAAACAAATTATTTTATTTATATTTTTTTTAAACATAAACCCTAGCATTTTTTTTATAGGATTATTATATATTTCAATATTATATTTTTTATTATCGATTATTAGTTTCATATTTACACCATATTTAATATAACACATTAAAATATAATTGACAAATAATCATATATTGTATAAACTAAAAGTATATAAAAGAATGAGGTGTTGTTATGAAATTAAATAATCGTGGTCAAGCTTTAGTAGAATATGTACTTATAATTGCATTGATTTCAGTAGCATGTATTGGAGTAATTAATATTTTTGGTGAAAAAATCAAAAATAAAATAACAGAGGCCTCATGTTCTTTAGTTGGGCAAGAATATGTAGTAGATAAAAATACTGGTGAAGGTGCTTGCCAATAATAGGAGGAAAAAATGGATCAAGACTTTATTACAAGTTGTAAACAAAATATGGAATTGTCATTAGAAAATTTAGATAAAAAATTTGGTACAGTTAGAGCGGGACGTGCTAATCCTAGTAGTTTAGATAATGTTAGTATTGAATACTATGGTAGTTTAATGCCTATTAAACAAGTCGCAACAATTTCAATTCCAGAAGCTAGACAGCTTTTGATTAAACCATTTGATAAAAGTTGTTTATCATTAATAGAAAAAGCTATATTTGAATCTAATTTAGGATATACTCCAAATAATGATGGAGAAACAATAAGAATTATTATTCCACAACTGACAGAAGAAAGAAGAAGAGAACTTATTAAACAAGTTAAAGCACTTGCGGAAGAATGTAAGATTGCCATAAGAAATATTAGACATGATTATATGGAAAAAATAGAAAAAGAAGATTATCCTGAAGATACAGAAAAGACTTTACAAGAAAAAGTACAAAATTTAGTTAATGATTATAATAAAAAAATAGAAGAAAAACTAAAAGAAAAAGAAAATGAATTAATGACAGTATAAATATACTGCTTTTTTTCTCTGGATGGGAGTTATTATGAATTTATTTTTACCAAATATGTATAAAAAAAGTATTTTTGATATTAATTATTCTAAATTAAAAAAGTTGGGCATTAAGTGTTTAATTTTTGATTTAGATAATACTATTGCTTTAATAGATGAACATGAGGCACCTATTAAAACTAAAAAACTTTTTAATAAATTGAAAAAAGATTTTAAGGTAATAATAATATCTAATAATTTCAAAAAAAGGGTTAGTTATTACAGTAATCAATTAGAAGTTGATTTTATATCTTTAGCAATGAAACCATCTACTAAAGGATTACTAGAAATAAAATTAAAATATAAATATAATAAAAAAGAAATGTGTATGATAGGAGATCAAGTAATGACTGATATCTTGTCTGGAGGTAAATTTAATATATTTACTATTTTAGTGGATCCATTAGGAGATAAGGATTTAAAAATTACTAAATTTAATAGATATTTAGAAAATATAGTTTTAAAAAAATTAAATAAAAAGTATGATTTTGAGAAAGGAAAGTATTATGAATGATAAATATTGCCTGGGTTGTGGAGTAAAATTACAAGATGAAAATGTTTTGGAAATTGGTTATACAACAAGTTTAGAAAATGAACTTTGTCAAAGATGCTTTAGAATGAAAAATTATGGTGAATATCAAATTGTAGTTAAAAATAATGATGAATATATTTCTATATTAAAAAGTATAAATAATACTAATGATTTAGTATTATATGTAGTTGATGTTTTAAATATGGAAGAAGATTTAGCAAAAATAAAAGAATATATAAATAATAATATGATTTTAGTTTTAAATAAAAGAGATGCAATTCCTAAAAGTGTTAAAGATGATAAGATAATAGAATATATTAAAAATTTAAATATAGATTTTAAAGATATTATTATGATTAGTTCTAAGAAAAATTATAATATAGATTATTTATTAAATAGAATAAAGTATTATCAAACTAGTAAAAATGTATATGTTGTAGGTAATACTAATAGTGGTAAATCTACATTAATTAATACTTTGATGAAAAATTATTCTGATAATGATTATCAATTAACTATGTCGGCAATGCCTTCCACAACACTAAATAAGGTTAGTATTGAATTAAATGATTATTTAACTCTTATAGATACTCCGGGTTTAGTTGATTCTGGTAGTATTGTAAATTATGTTGATGAAACTGTTTTAAAAAAATTAGTACCTAAAAAAGAAATAAAACCAAAGACATATCAAATAAAAGAAGGGGAATGTCTAATTATTGATGATCTTGTTAGAATAGATTATGAAGAAGGTAGTAAAAATAGTTTCACTATATATATGTCTAATGATTTAAAAGTAAAAAGATTAAATGGTTTAAAACATGATGATTTAAAAGAACTTAATAAAATTTCTTTTGAAACAAATCACTATGAAGATATAGTTATAAATGGTATGGGATTTATAAAAATAGTTGATCCTGGTAAAGTTAATATATATATTGATCAAAAGATAAATGTTTTTAAACGTAAATCGTTAATTTAAAAGAAAGATTTCTTTCTTTTTTTGTTTTTAGTTTATACTTGAAAAAGTTAAAAGTATATTATATAATTTATATAGAATAATACTAATGAGGTATATCTATTATGAAAAAAAAGAAAGTTCAAGAAAAAGTTAGTGTATGGCAACAATTT
The DNA here is from genome assembly GCA_051886215.1 of Bacilli bacterium. Classification (GTDB taxonomy): domain Bacteria; phylum Bacillota_I; class Bacilli_A; order RF39; family UBA660; genus JBJEXX01. Next base: position 35,983 of record JBJEXX010000045.1, read on the forward strand.
AAAGACTATATGTCTACGACTAAATTGAATTATTATTTGCATAAAACTATTTCTCCTAAAAATACATATTTAGTTGCTTTAATTATTTTTAGTTTGTTCATATTGTTAAGTTATTTTTCTTATGCAATGTTTACAGTATATGAAGAAAGACAGAGAGTATTGTCTATGCAAGCTGGTAGTTTAAGTTCAACTATTAGTAGTGATGATTTTAGTACTGATACTAAAACTGTTACTATTCCGGCAACTAGCAGTAAAATAATTGATATTACAGTAAATAATAATAGTGTGATAAGTGCAAAGATTGACTTAAATTGTGTGAAGACAGATGATGTAACAGTTTCATATTTAAATGAATTTTCAGATATTACTCCAAATTCAGAAGGAGATTTTGTTCTTGAAGCTAGCAGTAATAAAAAAGCTACTATAAGTATCATTAATACTAGTAGCGAAGAAAGAAGCGTTACATTTAGTACAGATATTGGATTAGAAAATGCTAATTTAACAGGAACTAATTACGTTATAACTAATACTACAGATAATCCATATGATAGTACAACTCTTGCATATAGATTAAGAAGTAATACTAAATTTGTAAAAGAAGAACCAGATTTTTCAGATACTGAAGTGACTAACGATATTAATCGTGAAGGAACATATTATGGTACATATGTCAGTGGAAATTATGATGGAATAACATATAGTTGTCCAGAGGGTACTACAAAATCAGATAAAGAATTTGTTTTAGATCCAAATCTTTATTATTGCTCTCCAAATCCTACATGTCCGGCCAATTCTTTTGTTTATACTGCGGGAACTACACAAATATGTATGACATATAAAAAACATTCGCCTGATTTTTATACATTGCGTACTACTGAAGATGAAGATGGTAATATTGTTTATTATTATCACGGTGGTTATCCAGCAGATGATGGAATAGGAGCTGGTGAGCATGTTAAAATTGGAAATATTTTGTGGAAAGTATTAAGAATTAATGAAGATAGCTCTATAAGGCTAATAAAAGCCAGTGTTGTGTCTGAAACAGTTAAATATTCAACTAGTTATAGTAAATATAAATTTATTGATAGTAATGTAAAAACTACTTTAGATAGATGGTATAATAATAATTTAACAGAATACGATAATTATTTGATAGAGAGTAATTATTGTGATGATAGTACTGTTGATGATAGTAGTGAGATGTTTCAAACTTTAAATGGTGATTTTGGGACTTTATATGGAGCTAATAAAAGATTTAGTGGTATTACCTATGATTTAAGTGGTGATTATTCTGGAATTAAAGCTAGTTTATTTTCCCCAACTCTTGCTTGTTCTTCAGAAAATAGAGTTAACACTAAAATTGGTTTAATAACAATTGATGAGTTTTTCTATGCTGGACATTCTACAAAAAGTTTTGCCGCAGCAAATTATGATTTTGATTATCCTATTTATAATTTTTTATCAGAAAAAACATTTCCAATATCTTCTGGCTCAGTTAGTTATGACTCTTTATTTATGAGTTTGAATTATTCAGGTAATAGAACTTTTCATCTGTTTGGAGCTCAACAAGTCGCAGGAACTTTATTGGTTTCAGAATTTTCATATAGTAATAGCTTCTATATTTCGCCAGTTATTACTCTAAAACCAGGAATAAAATATACTTCTGGAAGTGGAACTAGTGAAGATCCTTATCTTATAAGTTAAAAGAAAGATTCAATTTAATCTTTCTTTTTTTGTATTCCTATTATACTTCCAAAAATAGAAGATGTTAAAATTATAAGATAATATAATATATTTTTAAAACTCAAAGCATCTTTAAAAAATATTAAAGAGAGTATTAATAAAATAAATATTATTATAGTCCCAAATTTTAATCCTTCTAAGTATCCTTTTTTTAAACTTTTAGTTCCAAGAATAAAACTTGCGATAAATAAAGATACTATTATGGAAAAAATTTTTAAAAAATTTATTATATTAGAAGAAACATTAAAATATTGCAATAAAGTTATAACAATATTTAATATTAGGATACTTAAGATACTAATTCCAATACTTTTTAGATAGTTTATTACTTTTTTCATAAAATCACCTAATAAATTTTATTCTTTGTATAAAAAAATATTCAAAATAACATAATAATATTGGTGATACTATGGAATATTTTATAGTAGTATTAAGAACTTTTATTTTTTATATTATTATAACTTTAGTTTATAGATTTATGGGAAAAAGAGAAGTTGGCGAATTAGGGATGGTTGATTTTATAGTTTCTATTTTAATTGCGGAATTGGCCGCAATGAGTATAGATAAATATGATGATAGTATTTGGTTATCAATTTTTCCTATAATGTTTTTAGTTTTACTTCAAATAGTATTAGCTAAAATATCTTTAAAAAATAATAAAATAAGAGATTTATTTGATGGAAAGCCATCTATTATTATTAATAGAGGAAAAGTTAACTTTAAAGAGATGGTAAAACAAAGATATAATTTAGATGATTTACTTACCCAACTTAGAGAAAAACAAATAAGATCAATAGAAGAAGTAGATTACGCTATACTTGAAACTAGTGGTAGATTATCGGTTTTTATTAAAGGAAAAAGTACTACATATCCCTTACCAATTATTTTAGATGGTAAAGTAGAAGAAGAGGCTTTAATGCAAATAAAGAAAAACGGTAAATGGTTGAGAACAATGCTTTTAAAGGAAAATGTTAAATTAAATGATATATTTTATGGTTTTTATAAAGATGATAAATTATATGTTATAAAGAAAAAAGATTTATTACAAAACTAGACAAATAAATGTATATAAATATTAATATAATAAATTAGAGATGATTATATGAAAAAATTTGTTTTATTAGCCATAATATTTATAATTTTTAGTTTTGTAATAGTTGAATATAAAAGTAATTTAATAAATAATAATAAAATTGATAACACTTTTCAAGAAGAAGAGATAGAAGAATATAGAGCGATATTTTTATCATATATTGATTATTCAAAATTATTAAAAAATAAAAGTAGTGAAGAAATGAAAACAAATATAGATAATGTAATTTCTAATTTAAAAAATGAAAAATATAATGTGTTGATATTACAAGTGAGAAGTTTTTCTGATGCAATATATAAATCTAATATTTTTCCATCTTCTAGTACAGTAGTATTAGAAGAAGGGGATGAATTAAAGTTTGATATATTAGATTATTTTATAGAAAAAGCACATGCTGAAAATATTAAGTTATTTGCATGGATTAATCCATATAGGGTGAGAAATACTACAGATATAAATACAATAAGTGAAAATAATCCAGCATATGAATGGTTAAATACTAATAATATTTCGGTGATAGAAGATAAGGGTATATTTTATAATCCTGCAAGTATTGAAGTGCAGAATTTAATTATTGAAGGTGTAAAAGAAGTTGCCAATTATAATGTTGATGGAATATTATTTGATGATTATTTTTATCCTAGTGATGATATAGATAATATTAATTATGAAGAATATATAAAGGAAGAGGAATATATTTCTCTTAATGATTATCATTTGAAAATGGTAAATAATTTAATAAAAAGAGTATATAGTACTATAAAAAATAAAAATAAAAAGATATTATTTGGAATATCTCCTGAAGGTAATATAGATAATAATTATACTAGAAATTATGCAGATGTTAAAAGGTGGTTAAAAGAAGATGGTTATATTGACTTTATTATGCCTCAAATATATTATGGATTTTTAAATGGAGTTATACCTTTCAATGACGCTATAGATGAGTGGAATGAATTAATAGAAAATGATAGTATATTAATTCCAGCCTTAGCTTTATATAAAGTTGGTGAAATAGATACATACGCTAAAGAAGGGGAGAATGAATGGATAGAAAAGGATGATATTTTAAAAAGGCAAATAGAGTATAGTAGAAATTTATCTAAATATAAAGGATTTTCAATTTATAGGTATGATTATTATTTTAATTATGATTCTTATAATGATACTGTATTAAAAGAAATAAATAATATAAAAAGTATTGTAAAATAATTATTATTTTGCTATACTTTATTTATGCAGATGTGGTTTAATGGTAGAACATGACCTTGCCAAGGTTAGAACGGGAGTTCGATTCTCCTCATCTGCTCCATAAGAGAAAATCGTCGCACCAAGCGATGCTAATGATTAAATCAACGCAAGTTGATTTTTTTGTTGCTATTGTAAAGAAAGGTGTTATGAGAATAAGGAATAATAAAGTTAATGTATTTTTAAGTGATAATGAAAAATTTATTTTAAAAAGAAATTCTTCAAAATTGAATTTATCTCAATCTAAATATATTAGAAATTTAATTATAAGATATGAAATTAAAATTCCAAAAGTCAAAGAAGAACAAAAAACTAAAAAAGATGAGTATATTACAGAAAATATTGTTAAAGTACTAGAAGAAAATATTTAATGCTTAATCAAAGAAAAAAACATTTTCATTATTTTGGATATTTTGAAGATGAACGAGCAATTGGAACTAAAATTGAGTTCTTAAAGATACAAAACAGTACACTGCCACATATTGATAATGATAAAGACAATGCTTAGTCGGCATTGTCTTTATTAATGATTTTTTTTGATGTTACTTTTCCTGTTTTATCTAAATTATAATTTAATTTAAAAAATATACTTACAGAAATAAATTGATATACTGATGAACATACTTGTCCGATACCTGTACAAAATGGTGTATTTAAAAGAGACATCATCATTCTCAAAACAGAAGCACATATTTTATTAGATGTTGTTTTAAAAGCAGACCATTCTAATTGTAAATAACAAGTTTTAATTCTGTATATAGGATAAATTATGAAATTTACAATTTCGAATCCAAAATAAATCATCGTAATTTTAAAATTCAAATCATAAAATCCATATAAACAAATAAACATAACTAAACTAGTTATAAATAATATACCTAATAATTTATAAGCATTATTCCTATGATACTTATAGTTGAATTCATTTTTACTAATATCAATTGTTGCTGCAGTAACGATTGCATCCGCAGTATCCCATTGCGTATCTGTTATAAGCGCTACAAATGTAAGTGCAATTGCAAATTGTTCGCCATACTCTAAAGCATTACTTAAACCAAATAAAAAAATTAAGAAAAACGCAATGTTATTGAACAATTCTACTGAATCATATTTAATACATTTTAAAACATTTAATTGCAATTTAAATTTATTACTATTTTTTATATAAATATATAAAGTAAATAATGCTAATGGAATTAGTGTTGTAGTAATTATAGAAATTTGATTTTTTGTTATTAAAGATGTTCCAATTAATAATATAAAATTTAATAAATTAAATATTAATGAATATTTATTTGCTAACGTATTTTTTTCTTCATAATATAATTTGTTTAACACCATTGCAAATTCTAAACAAATAAATAATTGTAATACAGAATATATGGTGAACACTTTATATGTATCGATATCCATGTTCATAAAATTTATATAATTATCTATATTAAATAGTAGCATTGCAAAAATAATTATCGAAACAATAGTTCCTATAATCATGCCTGACATTACAGCATTTTTATTTTTATCTTTTTCCTTACAAATATTAGCACCAGTAGAAAATACTGATTTTAATATATAATATATAAATTGTATTGGATAAGTTAAGGTAAAAATATTAATTAAATTTTTATCAACTATTATACCTAGTAAAAACCATGAAATTATTGGTATAAAAGACAATAAAGATAAGTCAAAACTAATTTTTAGTAATCTCTTCATTTTCTAATTCTTCATAATTATTCTGTAAAAGAACTAGGGTGATAAGAATCTATCCCCAAAGTTTCTGCTTTTCTTAAAACATCAATTCTATCATCTACAAATGCTACTTGTTTTATATCAATGTTATAATGTTTACAACATTCAATTATAACTTCTGGTTTTAATAATGTAGAACATATAAAAAATACATTTTCTCTTTTTATATTTGGATAATGTTCAGATAACCATTTATATTTTTGATCTATTTCAGTATTAGTTGTAACAGCACCTAAAACAAATATTTTATTGCTATCTAAATTTTCAATAACCTTTTGCATTGTTTTAAGAGGTCTAGCTTTATAAAACAAATCATTAAACAATAAATCTTCAAGTGACTGACATCCGAGTTCAGAACATCCTCCACCATATAATCTATCTTTATATCTATATTCAGATAATGTTCCATCAACATCAAAAAAAACATATTTTTCTTTTAATTTTTCAATCATAATTATTACTCCTAACATTATATTATTTATATCAAGTTAAAAACTAAATTAATTATACTATACTCTGACATTTTTTTCTATACTCCATTGAAAATATCTACATGTATTAATTATTCAATTTTTGACTATCCATTCACCTTTTTTAGTAGAACCTGTTCTTTCAACTAATCCTATATCCATAAGTATTAATTATTCAATTTTTGACTATCCATTCACCTTTTTTAGTAGAACCTGTTC
>JBJEXX010000045.1:42607-56908 GCA_051886215.1 Bacilli bacterium
TTTCAACTAATCCTATATCCATAAGTATTTTTATATTTCTTTGAATAGTTCTAATATTAACATCTAACAATCTTGCAAGTGTTTCTTGAGTTATAGTTGGTGAATCTAGCATTAATCCAATAATATTGTTTTGTATCTCAGTTAAACTATTATTTTTAATTCCTTTCATATTTGCCTTAAATTTATTTTCATTAAATTGGAATGTAACTCTTATAAAGTTTGGGAAAAATTCAAATGAATCTTTATTATAACTTTGAAGTATTCTTATTATTCCTGTCCCCATTTGTTCAACTAAATCTAAATCATTAAAGACTTTCATTAATTCTTTGTTTTTAGGAAGTGAGAACCCTTCTAAAAATTCTTCTTTTGTTGTGCTATCTTGAATTCCACCATTTGAAGATATTACTAATCTATCACTGAATATTTCAAATTTAGGAGAATATTCATTAGACCAATCATTATGTACTATTGCGTTAACAACTGCTTCTCTTACTGCAATATAATCATACATTTTAATTTCTTTTCTTTCAGGATATTCTATTTTGGTAAAAGTTTTATTTTCAATCTCAAGTTTATTTAAAATATTCTTTGTTGCTTTAATAATACAACAACTACCAAAGTCTTCATTTTCTATTAAATTAACTGAATTAATCCCATCATACTTGCCAAATCTAATTGAAATAGAATTATTATCAGCAAGTAAATAAGCATTGTAGTTATACTTACCATCATCGGTATATAAATCTAATTGTTTTAAAAAATTATTATTTATACTAAAACCTTTTTCTTCATAATATATTTTTAATTGACTAAATGTTAAATCTTGTTTAGGTGATACAATATTTTTTAAAGAATTTCTAGTTCTTTTACTAAATTCATTATTTATCATTTCATTAGACATAGATTGAATAGAACTGCCAACTCTAATAAAACAACTATCAGGAGTCATTCCCATTCCTTTTAAATAATATGGTCTTTCATTTCCTCTAGCAATAATTACTTTAATATATTTTTTATTATCTTTTTCTAATACTATTACATCATAAAGTCCTAACGTAGATGGCATAATATTATCCTTAATTCTATCTTTTATAGTTCTTTGAAGTAAATCAATATTACCATTAATTCCAATAATATCTCCTTTATCATTAACACCAATATAAATATTACCGCCATTTGTATTTAAAAATGATATTACTTCTTCTTCAAACTTATCAGTTAGTTTAATTTTAAATTCATTTCTTACATCTTCAATTACGTCTAACATTTTTACCTCCTAATTCTTATGACATAATTATATCATGTCGTAAGAAATGTCGCAATAAATGTCATAAGAAAATATCGTAATAATTTTTACTGATTTTCTAATATTTTTACTAATAATAAAGACTTATTTCTTAGTAATTGATATCATATATTTAAACATTTTAATTACTTATTATTATAAGAATGGAGTTGGTAGAATGAAAGATATATTAAAAGATTCAATAAAATCTCATTATGAAAACAAAGATTACACAGAAGTTGTAAGAGATGCATTACTATGTTTAACAACTGAAATTCGTAAAAAATCAGATTTAATAGATGACGATGGAGTGGATTTAATAAATAAAGCATTTTCTGATAAACAACCATTAATAAAAATAAACAAGTTAGAAACAACAACTGATAAAAATAGACACAGAGGAATTATGGATTTATCTAAAGGTCTTATTGAGTATTTTAGAAATCCTATGAGTCATTCTAAACAGGAATATTCAAAAAAAGTTGCTGATGCAATATTAGTACTTTTAGATGAAGTAATACTTGAAGAAATAGTTGACAGTAAAAGTATAAATAGTATAGAAGATTGGTATTTAGAAATAACAAATGAATTGTTTCCAAATACGGAAAGATATGCAAAAAACTTAGTATCTACTATTCCTAAGAATAAGTACTATGAATTATCAGTAATGCTTTATAAGAATAGAAATAACATACCAAAATTAAAAGATAAAATAATCGACGAATTGGTAAATAATTTATCAGAAGAAGAGTTTAAAGATTATTGTGAAGTAATTGAAAGAGACTTATTTGGTAATGTAAATGAAAAAGAGATAATATCATTATTAAAATTTATTTCTTCAAATATCTGGAAAAAATTATCAGATTTAGCAAAATCAAAAATAGAAGATATGGCATTAGAAGATATTTCTAAACTATATTTGGATTTTGAATATGATAATGGAGGTTATATGCCATCGGAACAAAAGAATGGATTTATATTAGAAAATTCAATACACATTTTAGAAAATTTTAGTAATTTACAGGATATAATCGATATTATAGTAGAAAAAGCAACTATAAATTCGAATGAATTTTTACAAGACTATTTATTTGAAAAATATTTTCTAATTATAATTAATAAAACTTCAAAACAACATTATGATTTAATAGATACTATATGTGATAGATTAAAATATTCTAATAATCCTATATGGTATGATACTTTAAAAAAAATAATAAAACAATTACCTAAAGATAATTATTGGTATTTAAGTTTAGCGGAAAATTTCGGATTAAAATTGTAAGAAATAGATCCGTTTGAAGATTTTATGTAAAAATTTTTTAAATAAAAATTAATATTTTAATATCAAATAGTTGAATTACCCAAAATAATATTATATAATTTATTTAGTTGATTTAATCAATCTTGGGAGTATAAATTTTCGAATATAAGAAAAGTTAAGGCTCCATAATGAAATATGCTCGAACTTTTCGAGTTTTTTAATTATAACTAATTCAGGCTTGGGTTAGTTTTTTTGTGTTTTAAAAAACTATTCTACTTTATAAAGAAAGGCTGGAACTATTGTAAATATTATTAAGTGAAAAGAAAATATTAATAAAAAAGTAGCGTTTTTTATATTTTTGTGTTATTATAGGCACCAGGTGATGAAAATGAAAGATTATACTGAAATTAAAGAAGGAGCTATTATTGAAACTGCGGATAGTTGTAGAAGTAGATTTGTAGTAGTTAAAAATGATAAAAATAATGAAATGTTATATGGTCTATTTATTACTGATTCTATTAAAAATAAAGATGATATAAGATATTATAAATATATAATAAAAACCCAAAATAAAGAATATGAAAAATTTATTAAATGTAATGATATAACTGAAATTATGTATTCTAATATTGAACAAATTAATGGATGTATTGCAAATGATGAATTAGGTAAAGTTATTTCTAAATTATCTTCTATTATTATTGATAAAGATATAGTTTCTTATGATTATTTAAGTAAAAATGTCCAAAGAGGATGTGTGGGTAATATAAATGGAGAGTATTTCTTGGTTACTAATGTTCAAGGTGACAAATGTAAAGTTTATAGATTTATTTCTCAAACTAAAGAAGATCAACCTTCTATGAGATTAAATAATAAACAATTTACTGTTTCAAGAAAGGGAACTAATGTTAATAAAAGTGATATAGATTATGTAGTTAAGAGAATAGATAAGAATACTATGAAAAAGATAGAAGCTGTTCTGGATAAAAAAGAATATGAATTTGGTGATATTATAAATATTCAAAATTATGGAAAAAAAGTTATTTATATTACTACTTTTAATAATGAATTATATTGTTGTGATAAAAATTCATTAGAATTATTCTCTGGTTTTGAAAGAATCCCAGAAAAGAAAATAATTGATAAGTGTGATGAGTTAACTAATACAGAGCAAATCAACTTGTTAAAGAAATTGAAAAGATCATTAGATAATAATAGATATATTCCTGAAAATATTCAATCTGATATTAAAACTTTAACTAAAAAATTGTAAAAAGATGACTTTAGTCATCTTTTCTTATTTCTATAATATTATAATCCTTATTTTCGTATAGGTTATAATTATAATTATTTATATATTTTTCTTTTGTTATAAATAATAAAGTACCTTTATTATTAAGATATTTATATAATTTTTCTATATTATTCTTTTTATCAGTTATAATTAGAGATATTTTTCCTTTGTAATTATTTATATCATCTTTCTTTAAAGAAACAATATCATTTATTTTGTTAGTATCTATATATACTTTAGTGTTATTTTTTATTATTTTATTCTTTATTAAATTAATTCTATTTAAATAGTTATTTCTAAATCCTTGAAAAGTATTTCTTCTTTTTAATTCTTTATCTATATCATTTAATAGAGCTACTTTTTTTAAAGTCCAACTAGGTTCTATTAAATCTTCTTTTTTTCCATCTCCAGTTAAACGATGAATTACTATATTTTCATTTAATATTTCTAATTGATCACAAACTATATTTACATATTCTTCTTTTTTTAATATATGAAAAGGGTACTTTCTATAATAATTTTCTAATGGTGTGTTTCTTAAAATATGTAACATATGTATTTTAATACCTTGAATATCTAAAGTATTTAAATATTTAATAGTATCTAACATCATTTCTTTAGTTTCATTTGGAAGTCCATTAATAATATGAATAACAACATTAATATTATTTTTTCTTAATTTTTTAACACATTCATCAAAACATTTTAAATCATGTCCTCTATTAATTAAATTAAGAGTAGAATCATGCATACTTTGAAGTCCTAATTCAATTGTAAGATAAGTTCTTTTATTTAAATCTTTTAAATATTCTAAACACTCTTTACTTATTGAATCAGGTCTTGTACCTATATTGATTCCTACAACATTTGGAAAAGTTAATACCTGTTCAAATTTTTCTTTTAATATTTCTACTGGGGCATAGGTATTAGTATTAGCTTGGAAATATGCAATATATTTAGTATCTGGCCATTTTTTATTTAAGTTTTCTTTTACATCATTAAATTGTTCTAATAAACTTTTATTTTTATTTCCTGCAAAGTCACCACTTCCTGCATTAGAACAAAATATACATCCATGTCCATTTTTAAAATTAGGACAACTGAAACCTCCATTTAAACTCACTTTAAATATTCTAGTATTAAACTTTTTAGTTAACTCATAATTTAATGTATGATATCTTTTATTATCATTATATAAAGCTTTCATAATAATCACCTAATATCATTATAGCATGTTTTATAATTGTTTTTTGTGTTATAATGAAATAGTGATGTATATGATAGATGTTTATATAAATGATAGTTGTATGTTTTATGAAAAAGTTAAAAAATATATTAATAAAAAAAAGATATTAGTTCATTTTTTATATAAAGATTATGATATTATAGATGATAGTATTTTGAAAAAAAATAAATTTACTAAAGATATTATAGATAAAATAAGATTTATCCAGGCTATTAATATAAAAGATAAAGAAAAAAGATATTCTTATATATATGATGTTGTTTGTGATGATTTAGATAAAGATTTTATAAATAAAAATATTTGTGGTTTTGAAGATAATATATGTATATCTGTGAAGAACCAAAGTCATTGTAAAGAATCTAAAAATGGTTGTTGTTATGGTAGAAAAAGGGGATTATGTAAAAATTTTTATGATGGTAAGTGTAATATTAAATCTATTTCTTGTAAATTATTCACTTGTAGATATTTAAGAAAAAATAAAATAAAATACAAAATAAATGATATACCATTATTAAGATATTTCTTTAATATTAGACAAAAGTTTATCTTAGATACTTCAATATTTAAAGATAAAGATGAGATATTAGAGTTATTACTTAAAAATAGATAGGAGATAATATGGAATTAAAAATAAAATTATTTGGAATATTAGTAAATGATAAAGATGAAATATTATTAAAAAAAGAAGATTATTCTTTGCCAGGTGATGATATTATTGTTGGATGTGATTTAATTAGTTCTATTAAAAAAATAATAAAAGAAAAAACTAATATTAATTTGATTGATATTATCTTGTTTGATGAGGTTAGTTTAATAGAAGAAGATACTCATACTTTGGCTTTGTTTTATATTGGAACTTTTTATAAAGATGAAATATTAAGAATAAATCAAGTATATAAATGGTGTAAATTAAGAAAATTAGATTTAGAAAAAGTAGATTATTTTACGAAATTTGTAATTAGACAGATATTAGATTAATAAATATCTGTTTTATTTTACAAAAATTAAATTTAATATTATAATTATTATAGAGAATAGGTGATTATATGTTTATAGATCAAGATCTGAGTTTAGATGAAAAAATAGAATATTTCATTAAGTTATATGAAATAGAAACTAATGAAAAAACTAAAATAATTATTTTAGAAGAATTAGATAAACTTTATAAGGAGAGTAAAGGTTATGCTTAAATATGATTCTAAAAATACTTTTAACGTAATTAAAGATAAGATTATAGAAGATGTTTCGGTCATAAATAATTTTAATTGTCCTCTTTCTGAATGTGGAAATGATAAATTAGATGCTTATGGTAATTGTACTGTTTGTGGATATAGTGATGATAGAATTCAAAATAGTTTAACAGATTTAGAAATATCTATTATAAAATTAAATGAGTATTTTAAGAATGGTATAAAGAGAAGTTATGATTTTTTAGATAAATTATATTCTCTTAAAGATATAAACATAGATTTTGTTAATGATTTTTTAAAAAAACTTGATTATGAAAATATTAGAAATCAAGAACTTTCTCTTTTCAAAAGTAAATTTCAAGATAATACTTTAAGTAATGAAGAAATTAGAAGATTAGAATCTTTAATTTTAACTAACGATAATTTAAAACAAGATGATATTGATATATTAACTAAATTAGTTTTTACAAATAATATTTCTAAAGCTGGTTTTAGAAAGTTTGTACTTTTATTTACGCAAAATGAGGCTTTAAAAAATAATATAGATTTAAATAGTGTTAAATATGGACAAACTGAAAAAGGACATGATGCAGATACTTATGGAACTGATGTTATTTTTTCAAAAGAATCTATAGATAGAATATATGATCTTTATGAATTGGATAGTGTGTTTATGCTTATTTATCATGAATTATTTCATGTTAGGCAAAATAATGATTTAAATAATGGAGTCATTAATCCTAGAACTTGTAAATATATATATGATCTTTTGATTAGAAATAATGATAAAGATTTTTATGAAGACAACTATAGTTTAATTAATCAAGAAATAGATGCTGAAATGATGGCTTATATTTATACTAAGAGATTAAAGGATAAATTTGGAATAGAGTATGAAAATAATATTTTGAAGTCTCAAATAAAAAAAGAATTAGAACTTACTAAGGTTGAGGGGAGAAGATTAGCTAATTATATAAGTGATTACCATGGTTTAGTTTTTAATCAAGTTGTGGCTCATCCTGAGTATTTAGAACAATATCCAGTGTTACAAATTGAGTTTAAAATAGTTGATGGTGTTGTTTGTAGGAGATCACAAGAAGAAGTACAAAAAGAAATAGATTTATATAATGAAGAAAAAAATGAATTATTAGAATTAAAACAATTATATAATATAGATAGTTTTAAAGATTTATTTATAGATTCTAGAACTAAAGATATTATTAATAATAAGGGTCTTTCTTATCAAAAATTTTATAACGACAGTAATATAAATAAGATAAGATTAGGTATTATAGATTTTTATGATTCTTTAAATAAGAATAATAGTTTTAAAAATCAAAAATCTAGAGGGTATTCTTCTATAGCTATTTTAGTATTATCAATTATTGCGATTGTATTACTATTGATTTTTATTATATTGGTTATAAGTGTTAGGTAGGTAGATAATATGTTAGATGAATTGCAAAAAAATAAACAATTAAAAGAATTATATAAAAAAAGATGTGAGCAAGTTTGTGAGAAGTTTCGTTTTAATGCATGTTCAAAATACGAAGTTTTAGATTTCGCTTACTATTTGGATAACTTTGCTTCATCTTCTGAAAAAGATATTATAGATGCTTACTATAATAGAGTTGGTGGAACTGCGAATGATTATTTAACTAAATTAAACGCTTTACAAACATTACCTTATTTTGGAAGTCTTAATCGTGCTAGTGTTGCGGACCGTATATTTTTTTATGAGTGTTATAAATTATATGGAGAGGATTTTGAAAAAATAAGTTTTATCAAAGAGTATTATGATTTAGAAGATTATGAATTAAAGAGATATATAGTAGACGGAAAAGCAAAAAGAAGGACTTCTAAATACTTGGGAATTATAGAAAAACTTTTAGGTTGTGATTCCAATGAAGATATAATCAGTTTAATTGAAAAAAATAAGATAGATACAAACAAATTGCGTAGTGAATTACATAATATTTTAGTAAATAATTATAGTGATGATTATGATGAAGTATATAAGAATTTAGCAAATAAAATTGAGGTTTATAGAGAATATAAAAGAGATAGTAATGAAAAAATAAGACAAGAAAATAAAATTCTTGAGCATAATAAATTTATTGCGAAGAATCTTGATAGTGCAAGGGAACTGGTTAATAATTTTATAACTTCTAATATGACTATTAGTGACTTTTGTAAGAAAATGAATATTGATGTAAAAGACTTTAAAAAGTCAGTAAGTATAATTCAAGAAGCAGATAATGAACTATATGAAGATTATTCCAAGAAAATAGAAAGTATTCAAAGTAAAAATTATAAGACTATTTTAAATGAAGTTAATAAATTAGTTGATAATATAAAAAAAGGTGTCACTAATAATTTAGGTCAAACTAGAGATTATGATGCTATAGACTTTTATTTAGATATAAAAGTAAGTCCAAAAACAATAAATGATTCCGCAAAAATATTAAGTAGTACTGATTATGTTGTTTTAAGAAAATTTTTAAGTGAGAATCATTTATTAGAAAAAAATACACCTTTTTCTCTAAAACCAGTTTTAGAAGAAAAAACAGAAATAAATTGTGCTAGAGATAAAGATGGTATTCCTATTGCGGGTACTGGTAGAGTTATTGAAGAAAGTGAAAAATTGGCTATAGTAGATTTTTTAAAAAATAATAATATTCCTATAAATAAAAGGACTTATAATGTAGCTTTTAAAAGATATATTAATGATGATTTATTTTCTAAATCTAATGAATTAACAAAAAAATAAGTTTAAATAAAACTTGTTTAATATATAAAAGTATTATATAATATAAAATGTTTGGAGGTAATTATGGCAAAAGAAAAGAAAAATGAAGTAAAAATAGCTAAAAAAATAGAAGGAGAAGCTTGGGAAAAAGCTCTTGATGAAGTTTTTAAGAAAAAACAAAAAGAAGTTAAAGTAGATGGTTTTAGACCAGGAAAAGTACCTAGAAATGTATTTGAAAAGAAGTTTGGAAAAGAAAGTTTATTTATAGATGCAGCAGATAAAGTTTTAGTTAAAGCTTATGAAGAAGTAATGAAAGATAGTAAACTTGAACCTGTTGTTCAACCAAAAGTTGATTTAAAAAGTATTGATGAAACTGGAGTTGAATTTGAATTTACTATTATTACTAAACCAGATGTTAATGTAAAAAAATATAAAGGATTAAAAGTAGAAAAAGAAAAAGTAAAAGTTACTAAAGAAGAAATAGAACATGAATTAGGACATGTTTTAGAAAAATATACAGAAATAGTTCCAAAAGATGGTAAAGTTGAAAATGGTGATATAGCTATTATAGACTTTGAAGGATTTAAAGATGGAGTAGCTTTTGATGGAGGAAAAGGTGATAACTATTCTTTAGAAATAGGATCACATACATTTATTCCTGGTTTTGAAGAACAAGTTATTGGTATGAAAGCAGGAGATGAAAAAGAAGTAAATGTAACTTTCCCAGAAGAATATCCAGCTGAAGATTTAAAGGGACAACCAGTTGTATTCAAAGTAAAATGTAACGATGTAAAACAAAAACAAACAAGAGAACTTGATGCAGAATTCTTTGAGGACCTTGGTATGGAAGGAATAGATACGAAAGAAAAATTAGAAAAAGAAATTGAATCTAATATAAAAGCTAATAAAGAAATGGATGCAGAAAATAAATATGTAGATGCTTTATTAGAAGCAGTAGGTAAAAATACTGAAGTTGATATTCCAGAAGAGATGGTTGAAGAAGAAGTAGATAGATTAATGCATAGATTTGAAGAACAAATTAAAATGCAAGGTATTTCTTTAGAAGTTTATTATCAATTTACTAAGAGTAGTGAAAAAGATTTAAGAAATCAATTTGAAAAAGAAGCATTTAATAATGTATTATATAGATTAATGTTAGAAGAATTAATTAGTATTGAAAAATTAGAAGTAAGTGATGAAGATGCTTCAAAAGAAGCAGAAGAATTAGCTAAGAAATATAATGTTTCTAAAGAAGAATTCTTAAAACAATTCGGTGGAATTGAAATGGTTAAGTATGATCTAGAAATGAGAAAAGCTATAGATTTCTTAAAAGAAAACAATAAATAATTTTATTGTTTTTTTTCTTTGAGAAAAAGAACTTTTATGGTATAATACGCATAGGAAGTGATACTATGGGTAGTTTAAAGGAAATAAAAGGAATTGGACCTAAGTCAATTTCTTTGTTAAATAAATTAAATATAAATGATGTTGATGATTTAGTTATGCATTATCCTTTTAGATATGACATATTAAAAAGAGATAATTTGCAGGATATTGAAGATGGCGGAAAAATAGTAATAGATGGGAAAATAGAAAGTGTTCCTATACTTTTAAGATTTAAAGGTGGACTAACTAAAATGAACTTTAGATTAGTTACATCTAGTGGAGTAGTTGGAGTATCTATTTTTAATAGGGCATATTTAAAAAGTCAATTACCTATAGGAAGTAGTGTTATTGTTATTGGTAAGCTTGATAAAAAGAAAAATGTTATAACTGCTTCTGATATAAAACAAGGATTATTAACTAATAAAGAAAAAGTAATACCTGTGTATCATTCTACTAGTGGTCTTACTAATAAAAATTTAGCTACTTTTATAAATGTTGCGTTACTTACTCATGGTAAGAAAATAAGAGATTATATACCTGAGTATTTACAAGAAAAATATCATTTTTCAAATAAAAGAATTGCTTTAAATATAATACATAATCCACCTTCATTAGAAAAAGTAAAAGAAGTTACTGAAAGACTTAAATATGAAGAATTATTTGAATTTATGTTTAAAATAAATTATTTAAGAGTAGAAAATAAAAAGAAAAAAGATGGTATTAAAAGAGATGTACCTAAAGAAGAAATAGATAAATTTATAAAAACATTGCCTTTTAAATTAACTAATGATCAAAATAATGTTATTAATGAGATATTAGAGGATATGAATGGTGAAGGCAGAATGAATCGCCTTTTACAAGGAGATGTTGGTAGTGGTAAAACTGTAGTTAGTGTTGTAGCTATGTATGCGAATTATTTAAGTGGATTACAATCAGCTTTAATGGCTCCTACTGAAATACTTGCTACTCAGCATTATAATACTATTAAAGATATGTTAAAAAATACTGATATTAAAGTTGCTTTATTAATAGGGTCTTTAACTAAAAAAGAAAAATTAGAAATATATACAGGTTTAGCTAGTGGAAAAATAGATATTATAATAGGAACACATGCTTTGATTCAGAATGATGTTGTATATAATAATTTAGGCTTAGTAATTACAGATGAACAACATAGATTTGGAGTTAATCAAAGAATGAGTTTACAAAGTAAAGGTGTAAGACCAGATATTTTGTATATGAGCGCAACACCTATTCCTAGAACTTATGCTTTAACTATTTATGGTGATATGGATGTTTCAATAATAAAAGAAAGACCTAAAGGAAGAAAAAAAGTAGAAACAAAAGTAAAAAGTACTGCTGAAATAAGAGAAGTACTTGATATGATGTATGAAGAATTAAAAAATAATCATCAAATTTATGTTATCGCGCCACTTATAGAAGAAAGTGATAATTCTGATTTAACTACTGTAAATGAATTAAAAGATAAAATGACTGTAGCTTTTGGTAAAAAATACAAAATAGATATGATTCATGGTAAAATGTTACCTCAATTAAAAGATAATATTATGAAAGATTTTATTGATAATAAAGTTAATATTTTAATAAGTACTACAGTTATTGAAGTTGGGGTTGATGTTCCTAATGCTACTATGATGGTTATATTTGACGCAAATAGATTTGGTTTATCTACACTTCATCAATTAAGAGGAAGAGTAGGAAGAGGTGAAAATAAGTCTAGTTGTATTTTAATAAGTGATGTAGATACTAAAAGATTAGAAATATTAGAAAGTACTGATGATGGCTTTGAAATAAGTGAAGAAGATTTTAAATTAAGAGGATCTGGAGATTTATTTGGTACTAAACAAAGTGGAGATATGAATTTTAAAATAGCTAATCTTAAACAAGATTTTAAATTATTATTACAAGCAAAAGCAGATTCAATGAGTTATTTAAAAGATAAAAGTACTGATAATGATGAATTAAAGCAATATTTAATTAATTCTATAAAGAATGGTTAAAATGTGTAAAGTAAAATTTTATTTTTAAAAATCAATTGACTTTATAAAATCTATATATTATTATTAAGATGCATGGAGCAATTCATGCAGAATACTCTTACGATCTAAAATGTAAGAGAATATTCAACCAAACCCCCTGAAGAGCCCATTTGGGCTCATTTTTGTTTTGTAAAATTTAAAAAAGTTTAAGTTTAGAATGTAAAAATATATAAGCGTTTAATTAGATTTAATCTCCTACAAGAAATTTGGTATCTGTTTTAAAAAAAATAAACTAAAATACCACATTCGATTGACTTTTGTGGTAAATTGTTAAAATTTTATTAAATGTTCATAATATATAGAAATTATTATGATATACTATATGTACTGATAAGAAGGTGAAGTACATGGATAATAATGCTAAAAATTTAAGTTCTTTAAGACCTATGATGAATATATCAGAAATGGTTCCATATTTAAAACAAAAAAATATAAAATTTGATTTAATTTCTGAAAATGATGCGGAAACTTATTTAAAATACAATAATAATTATTATAATGTAACTGCATATAAAAATAATTTTCAAAAATATCCATCTCCTGCTGGAAAATATGAAGGGCTATATCAAGATTTAGATTTTGCATATTTAAAAGATATGGCAATTATTGATCATAGAATCAGATTATTATTGTTTAAAATGATAATTGATATTGAACATTATTTAAAAATAAAAATATTAAATACAATAGAAGAAATTGAAGATGAGGATGGATATAGAATAGTTAATTTATATTTGGAAAAAGATTTTAATGATGAAAAGTTTCCTAAAAGAGTTCATAATAGTATTTTTAAAAAAGTGGGTAATGAATATTATCAAAAAATATTTTCTAAATATGATGTTGATAAAGATAAAAAGTTAGAAAATATACCAGTATGGGAATTTCTTGAAATTATTACATTTGGTGAATTAGTTAACTTCTATGATTTTTACACTAAGGAATATAATTTAGTGGATGAGAATAGAGAAGTATATATATTAAGAGATATTGTGAAATTAAGAAATGCTGTTGCGCATAATACATGTGTATTAAGTGAATTAAATAAGAAAGATAATGCTTATCCAGCATCATATAAAATTATACAATATTTAAAAGATTGCAATATAGGAAAAGTAACAAGAAATAATAAGCTTAGTAATTCAAGAATTAGACAAATTACATATACGCTTTATATGTTTAATGAAATAGTAACAAGTGATGGTATAAAAGAAAATGTAAATAAAGAAATAAATAAATTATTTTTTGATAGAATAATTTTACACAAAGAATATTATAATAATAATGAACTATTAAAATCAATATATTCATATTTCAAAAATATAATTGAAAAAAATTATGTTAATATTGATAAATAGTTTGACATAAATATATATTTTATGATATATTGTTTATGCAAGAAAAAAACGTTAAATCGTTTTTGCAAGGGCACTATCTAACGGTGGAGCCCTATTTTTATGCATAAAATTAAATTTTCTAGATACCAAAATCAGATACTAAACATAAAAAATAAAGTTATTTTTATAAACTTTGATAAATTATGATAAAAGAAAAAGCCTTATTTTGTAAGAATTTAATCGATTAATAAATTGTTACGAACTGATAATAATATTGCCTCCTGAAGGAGCCGAAAGGCTCCATTTTTGTTTATATTAAAGGGTTTTAGACCTGTTAAGTATTTTTAGGTACACTTTTAGGTACACAAATTTAAAATAAGTTAAAATTTTCTATGACCAACTTACTGACGATTGGTTTTTTATCAGTAAAATTATCAAATGTTAATGATAATATAAGAATGTACAAAAAATGTAATATAAAAATGCACAATTT
>JBJEXX010000046.1:0-18561 GCA_051886215.1 Bacilli bacterium
ACAAAACTAAATGCACATTTCTAAATAAACGTGCATTCAAATAAAAAATTTACTTAAAAAAATTATAAAATCCCATTAACTAAAAGTTGACACGGGGGGATTATTTTATAATAACTATAGAATAGGAGTGTAAATATGGAAAATAAAGAAAATAAAAGTATAAAGAGGAATAAAATATTAAAGATAACGGCACTATTAGGATTGTTCTTATTAGTATTTGGAGTAAGTTATGCCTTATTTAAAGTTACTCTAGAAGGGACAAAGAAAAATAGAATAACTACTGCTAAATTTGAATTGAATTTAACTGATACATCTAAAAATGAAGAAACAGAAGGATATGCTATAAATATTGAAGAAGCCGTACCAATGACACAAGAAGAAGGCTTAGAGACAACTCCATACAAATTTGTAGTTTCTAATACAGGTACAATTGCAGCAAGTTATAAATTAAAATTGGAAGATATTACGGATGTAACTAATACTTTACAAGATCAATATATAAGATATAATCTAATTTCAAAAGATTATTATGATTATGAAACTTATGAAGAAGGGAAATTTTCTCAAGGAGTCTACAATACCATTTCTAAAACAAGACTTAAATATGGAGCTAGTGGAGCAATAGTGAACGAGTCACCATTATTATCAGATGTGACAGATAGAGTATTAGATGAAACAACTTTACTTCCTGGAGAATGTATAGAATATACCCTAAATTTATGGGTGGATTATGAAGCTACAATAGATCAAGCTGCAGGCAAAGCATTTGAAGGAAGAATAATAATAGATGGTATACAAGCGAAAATATTTGCCGAAGGAGTATCGGGAGAAAATGTAAAATATACTTATTATAATGATGGAACATTAGCAATAACTGGAACTGGAGCTATGGAAGGAATAACTACAGACGAAAATGGTGCACCTATAGCTATATCAAATAATATTACCCCATTATCAGATATAATTTATAATTATTTAACAAAAAAAGAAATGATGCCACCCAAAGCTGAAATTGACGGTTATCCACTTGGAATGTTTAGTTATGCTGACATAGTTGCATTAAAATTTTCTGGGTATACAGCTGCTGGTGAAAATTATTATGAAGATTCTAAAGTAGAATCATGCTTTAAAGGTAATTCTTCTAGTGCGTGTGACAGCGTAAAAGATTTAGGTGGAGCATTTAATAATGATGTAGAAAAAGTTAAACTAGCAATAAAATATACCAAAGAAATACCTAAATTGAATAGAATAATAATAGGAGATGGAATTACGGAATTATCTTTTTATAGTTATTTTACAGCAGAAGGAATGATTTCTTTACCCAATACTTTAGAAACTATTGAAGGATGGGCGATATATGCAGATTATATAAATATTCCAAATAGTGTAACATCTGTTGCGGATGAAGCTATTAGAACACGAACTATGAATAATTTAATAACTATAGATAATAGTAAAGAATTTGTTGAACAAAATTGGGAATATGTTTATGACAATAGTGAACATGTTAAATATTTAAGATAATAATAGTTGAACTATTATTATTTTTCTTTCATTTACAAAAAGATTATTATATTATATAATTTACTTGGTGATAAAATGAATATAGATTTAGCTAGTTTATATAGTGGAGTAGATGAATTTTTAGAAATTGATAAATTTATAGAAATAGACTCATCTTATTATAAAAATACAGATATTATTAATTTACCTAAAGTATGGATAAATGGTACTATTTCATTAGATAGTTCTAATAATATAGAGTGTAATCTTAAAATAAAAGGAGATATGATTTTAAATGATTCTATATCTTTAGAAGAGGTTTCTTATCCATTTGAGTGCGAAATTAATGAAAAAATTGAAAAAAATGATATAAATTTTGAAAATACTCTTGATATTATTCCTATTTTATGGGAAAATATTGTCTTGGAAGTTCCTCTAAAATTTACTAAAGTAAAAGATACTAGTAAATTCTCTGGGGATGGATGGAAAATAATCAGTGAAGAGGAATTAAAACAAAAGAATAATCCTTTTAATGATTTAGATTAGGAGAGGAGTGATACTATGATGAAATTAGATATTCAATTATTCGCTGTACCATTTAGAAAAGTATCAAAAACTAGAAAAAGAATGAGAAGAAGTCATAATGCGTTAACTGCGAATACAACAGTTAAATGTCCAAATTGTGGTGAAGCTATTAGACCTCATAGAGTATGTTCTAAATGTGGATATTACAAAGGAAAAGAAGTTGTAAAAAATGAAAGTGCTGAATAATTTCAGTATTTTTTTTATTTATTTAAAAAACGACACTAATTTTAGGTGTCTTTTTTTATTATTATAATAAGGAGGTTGATAAAATAAAAATATATTTAGATTTAATATTTTTACTTAATTTTTGTTTTGATTTTATATTACTTTTTTTTACTAGTATTTTATTAAAAAGAACTATTAATATTAAAAGATTATTACTTGCCTCCTTAATTGGAAGTTTATCAATATTTATTTTATTTATTAAAATAAATAGTATAGAATTATTTTTTATTAAAGTTATTATAAGTATTATAATGTTACTTATTGGTTTTGGTTATAAAGATAAAAAATATTTTTTTAGTAATTTTATATATTTATATTTTGTTAGTTTTATATTAGGAGGAATTTTATATTATTTAAACATAGAATTTAGTTATAAAAATATAGGTCTTATATTTATAAATAAAGGAATTTCTATTAATTTTATAGTTTTGATCATATTATCAATATTAGTTTTATATATTTATATAAGAAAAGAAATAAATGTTAAAAAAAATATTGCATCTTATCATAAAGTTGATATTTATTATAAGAATAAAGTTTATCATTTAAATGGTTATTTAGATACAGGAAATAATTTATATGAACCATATAAAAAAAGATGTGTATCTATTTTATATAGTAAAGACATAAAGATAGATAAACCATTTTATATTCCTTATAAAACTGTTTCTAAAAATGGAGTTATTAATTGTATAGTAGTAGATAAATTAGTTATAGATAAAAAGATATATTTTAATCAAGTAGTTGCGATTAGCGATGAAAAGTTTATTATGGATGGAGTAGATATTATTTTACATAATGATTATAGAAAGGGTGATAGTTGTGATTAGTTTATTATTATTTATTGGATATATATTTACTAGTATTCCTTGTTTACTATATGTGGGGGCTACTGATATACTTCCAGAACCATTATCTAGAGAAGAAGAATTATTTTATTTATCTTTAGCGCAAGATAATGATAAACATGCGAAAGATATTTTAATTGAACATAATTTAAGATTAGTTGTTTTTTTAGCTAAAAAGTATGAAAATACAAAAGTTGATTTAGAAGATTTGGTTAGTATTGGTACTATTGGATTGATAAAGGGAATAAATACTTTTAGTATGAATAAAAATATAAAATTAGCTACTTATGCTTCTCGTTGTATAGATAATGAAATTCTAATGTTTTTAAGGAAAAATAAAAGAGTCAGAGGAGAAGTTAGTTTTGAAGAAAGTTTATCTTATGATGCAGATGGTAATGAACTTCATTTAGAAGATGTTTTAGGAACAGATGCAGATATAGTTACTAAAGGTTTAGAAGAAGATGATAATAAAAAGATAATGATGGCAGAAATAGAAAAATTAAATGTTAGAGATAGAGAAATAATGATCTTAAGATATGGTCTTAATGGACATAAAGAACAAACTCAAAAAGAAGTTGCGGATTTACTTGGAATTAGTCAATCATATATTTCAAGAATAGAAAAAAAGGTTATTAAAAGATTAAAAAATATTGTAAAGGTCTAATTTAATAGAGCTTTTTTCTTTACTTTTAAAAATAGATAATTTACAATCATATTAGGTGGTAGATATGCAAAGATATTTTGCGACAACTAGAAATGAAGATACCTTTAATTTTGATAAAGTTGATAGTAATCACTTTACTAAAGTTATGCGTGGTAGTATTGATGAAAAGATAGAAGTGGTCTATGAAAGAAAAGTTTATATTTGTAAAATAATTAAATTATTTCCTCTAGAAGCTAAAATATGTGAGGAAGTATCTGATAAACAAAATGAATTATATGTTGATATTGCGCAAGCTCTAGTAAAAGAACAAAAGATGGATTATATTCTTCAAAAATCTACAGAACTTGGTGTTAATAATATAATTCCTTTAGAAACTACTAGATCTGTTGTAAAAATTAATGACAAAAAAGATAAAAAAGTTGATAGGTGGAATAAGATAGTTGCGGAAGCTAGTAAGCAATCGAAAAGACTTGAAATTCCAAGGGTTTTAGACATAATTAGTATAAGTGACTTGTCACAACTTGACTATGACTACAAAGTGTTATGTAGTGTAAACGAAGTGTCAACTAATATAAAAAAGGTATTGGAGAAAATAGATATTGGTGCTAGAATATTATTTGTAGTAGGACCAGAAGGCGGTTTTACAAAAGAAGAAGAACAAACATTAATTTCTAATGGTTTTATTTCTGTTTCATTAGGAAATAATGTATTAAGAACAGAAACAGTTAGTTTATTTTTATTAAGTATAGTAAACTACCATTTTATGAGGTGATTTTATGGATTTATTAAATTTATTAAGTATAGATAAGGATATGATTATTATTTATGCTTTAATAGTAGTTATGGCTATACTTTTAATAATTATTTTTACATTGGATGCTAAAAATAAAAAGAAAAATCTTGATGATGAAGATATAGTAATTAAAGGTACTACACCATTAGAACAATATCAACAAACAAATAATTTACAAGCTAAAGTAGAACAAAAAATTGAACAATTAGAACAAGATCAAGTAAAAACAAAAGAAATAGAAGAAATTAAAGAAGAACCAAAAGAAGAAACTGAAATTATAGAAGAAAGTACTATTAAATATGTTGAAGATAAAACTATAGAAGAGCAACAAGAAGAAGCACAAAAAGAATTAGATAAAGCTGCTTTAAGTTTAATTGATGATAAAAAAGAAGAAGATACACTTACTAATTTTGAAATAGAACAAGAAGAAAACGCAATCATTAGTTATAATGAATTAGTTAAAGTTAGTGAAAACTTATA
The DNA here is from genome assembly GCA_051886215.1 of Bacilli bacterium. Lineage (GTDB taxonomy): Bacteria > Bacillota_I > Bacilli_A > RF39 > UBA660 > JBJEXX01. Next base: position 5,099 of record JBJEXX010000046.1, read on the forward strand.
TGAATCCAACGAAAAAACTCAATATGAAGACGAAGGTAATGAACCTATTACTATAGAACAATTAAGAGAAAAATTTAGTGATAGTCCAAAAGAAGAATTAAAAGCTGAACCTAATTCTGAATTAGTTTCTACAATTGATAAAATAATTAATGATTCTAAAAAAGAAACTCAAAACGAAAGTATTAATTTAAATAAACAAAAAGAAAATATTGAACGACCTAAAGTAAAACTTGATGATTTTGTATTAGAAAAAGAAACTAAAAAAGAAACTAAATTTAAATCATCTCCAATTATTTCACCAGTCTTTGGAATAGAAAAAGAAAAAACAATAAAAGAACAAACAGAATTAGAACTTGAACAAACTGCTGATTTAGAAAAATTAGATGCCGAGATAAGAAAAACAAATCAATTCTTACAAGTGCTGAAGGAATTACAAAAGAAACTTGATTAGTTTCTTTTTTTTGGTATAATATATAACCGAATTCAGGTGATAAGTATGAAATATAAAAATGGAAAAGAATTCTTAAATAAAATGTATACTAATATGTATCTAGAAGAAACAGTAAAAAGTCATACAACAAATAAAGATACTCCGGCAGGAAAGATAGGAAAGTATATAGAAAGATTAGATAGAATACATAAAGAAGCAAAAGATAATGAAAGAAAACTACATGTATTAAAAGAATTCTATTATGATAAATATATAATAAAAGAATTACCTGAAAACTATATCAATTTACAAAAAAGAATCCTAAGAGAAAGAGGATATGGAAATATTGAAATAAATAGTACTCAAAAAGAAGAATGGTTAAACCAAGTAAGAGAAGAACAAAAACATTCTCTAGATACTTGGATAGATTACTTAATAAGTGATGATAGAGTGTATCCAATGTGGTTTAAAAACTATGCTTTTAGAGGAATGATAACTCTAAATAAATATGATAAAGAAAAAGAAAGCTTTGGAAAAAGAACAAATACAACCACAGAACCATTTGTAGAATTAAATAGAGAAGCACTATCTTTAGTATATGATATCTTAAAAAGAGAAATAGGAGAAAACAATCTAACAGAAGAGCAAGAAGAATTATTAACTAAAGGAGAAAGTTTTAAAAAGTTATATACATATTATTATATAAATACCTTACCCAAAGATATAGATAAAGAAACAGAAGGGATATGGAAAAAATATAATCAAGGAGAAAACTATCAAGAATTATGGAAATCATTACAAGGAAAGAATACAGGATGGTGTACGGCAGGAGAAGAAACATGTAAAAACCAAATTAAAGGTGGAGACTTTTACGTGTATTATACAAAAGATGAAGAAGGAAACTATACAAATCCAAGAATAGCGATAAGAATGGAAGGAACAGAAGAAATAGGAGAAGTAAGAGGAATAGGAAAAGCTCAAAACCTAGAAGATTGTATGACAGATATTGCGGAAGAAAAACTAAAAGAATTTCCAAATCATGAACAATATAATAAAAAAGTAAGAGATATGAAAATACTTACAGAAATAGATCATAAACAAGAAAGAAAAGAAGAACTAACCAAAGAAGAACTAGAATTCTTATATGAGATAGAAGAAAAGATAGAAGGATTTGGATATGAAGAAGACCCGAGAATAAAAGAAATAATAGAAAAAAGAAACAAAAGAAAAGATTTAGCCTATATATTCAATTGTAAAGAAAATGAAGTAGCGTTCACAGAAGAAGACTTAAGAAACAATAAATGTATAGTTGCATATGGATTTGATTCAAATGAAGAAGATATAGATTATATAAAAGATTTAAAATACTTTAAAGGAAATATTGATTTAGATGTTTTAACTAGTGCCGAAAACTTAGTCTTACCAAAAGAAATAGGTGGCGATATTAGATTAAATAACTTAACCAGTGCGGAGCATTTAGTATTACCTAAAAAAATAGGTGGTTCGCTTTACTTAAATAGTTTAACTAGTGCGGAAAACTTAATTTTACCAGAAAAAATAGGGAGACATCTTAACTTGGACAGGTTAACTAGTGCAGAACATTTAGTCTTACCAGAAAAAATAGGAGAAGATCTTCAATTAAGTAGTTTAACTAGTGCGGAACATTTAGTATTACCAAAAATAATAAATGGAAATCTTAGTTTAGCTTGTTTGACTAACATAAATAACTTAGTATTACCAAAAACAATAAGTGGATATCTTAGCTTAATCGGATTAACTAGTGTGGAAAATTTAGTTTTACCAAAAAAAATAGGTGGAGGTCTTTGGTTAATTTGTTTAAATAGTTCTGAGACATTAGTATTACCAGAAAGTTATATATATACTAAAGTTTATACATCAGCAAAGTTATCATATGTTCCTGATGAAGAATATTTTAATAAAGAAAAGAAAAAGATTAAAAAGATAAATTAATTAGCAAAATTTATCTTTTTTTTATTATAAATATTTGTTTTTTAATAGTTTTATGTTATAATTTTTTATAGTAAGGGCGAGGCAAGGTGGTATTATGAAATTGAATAATAGAGGTCAAGCTCTCGTTGAGTTTGCGCTTATTTTGCCAATTTTTATTTTTATGATATTCGCAGCTATTGATATTGGTAGAATCATATATACCAAAAACAACCTTCAATCTAAATTAGATAAAGCTGTAGAGTATTTAGAAGAAGGAAAAAGTTATGATGAAGTCGTAAATTATATTAACAAAGATTCTGCTTATGAAGTTTTATTAAATATAAAATATAAAGATGATGGATTCGCAACTATTAAAGTAATAGGAAAAGTTGATATTTTAACACCTGGATTAAATATAGTACTTGGTAGTCCTACTGAAGTTTTTGAAACTAGAGAGGTTTATTATGAAGAAAAAAAATCTCTTGAACAATAAAGGTCAAGCTTTAGTTATGTTTCTACTATTTTTACCAGTTTTACTTATTGCGTTAGGTTTTGTTGTTGATATTAGTATGATGGGATATAATTCTCATAAGTTAGATAGTATCAATAAATTAGTACTTAATGAAATGAAAGATAGTGAAGAAATAGATAAAGCTAAAGAACTAATTAAAAAAAATGATACTGATATAATTATTGTTGAATTTAAAGATGAAGATAATTATATTTATTTAAAATTAAAAAAGAAAATTAATAGTGTATTTGGTAATATTATTGGAATTAATTCTTATGATATTGTTTCAAATTATAAATTAAATAAGGAAGAAAAAAAGATAATTAAGATAGAAGAATAAAGTGGGGAATTTTTATGGCGTTAAAGAAAGGAAAACTTATAAGTATTATGTCTACTAAAGGTGGAGTAGGTAAAACTATTCTTACTATGATGCTTGCTTATTTATTACACAAGCAAAATAAACGTGTGTTAATACTTGATTTAGATTTATATGGTGGTGCGATTGCTCTTAACTTAAAACTTTCTTGTAACAAATCTGTTTATAATGCAGTTGATGATTTAACTAATAATAGATATAAAGATATTAGTGATTACATTTATTCATATAATGAAAATATTGATGTCATCGCAGCATGTAAAGATCCAAGACAAGCTAGTAAAATAAATAGTAATAATTTAGAATTACTTATCAATAGTGCTTTATATAAATATGATTATGTTTTAGTAGATAATTCTAATTCATTAGATAGAATATCTATAACTTCTTTAGATATGGCTAGTAAAATAGTTTTTGTTATTACTAATGATTTAATGGATTTAAAAAATGCTAAAAGCTTTATTTCTATTTTAAAAGATACTAATTTTGAAGATTATAAAGTGCTTCTTAATAATTCTATTAATCCTAATAAAAAATATTTTTCTTTATTTGATATAAAACATATATTAAAAACTAATATAGATTATACTTTATCAAAAAATGCATACATTAAAAATTTAGATGGTTATTTAATAGATGGAAGTTTAGATAGTATTATGAAATATTTAGAACGTCATTCTAAAAGTGATTATAAACATTTAGATCTTTTAGCTCGAGAGTTAGGAGAGTGATAATATGGTACGTAAAAGTTTAAGAGAAGAGTTTAATTATAATGAAAAAGAAGTTCGTACTATAAATAATATTGATGATTATGAAATTTTTAAAGATAAAAATTTATTAGATAAACTAAGAAATAATATAATTCAAAATATTATTGATAATAGAATTCCTAATGAAAAAGTTTTAACTGAGTACATAAATGAAGAAATAGATAAGACTTTAGATGGTTATGATTTGTCTAATTTAGAAAGAGCTCATATTTTTAATTTAATTGATAATGAAATAAATGGATATGGACCTATAACTGAATTATTAGATGATGAAAATGTTACAGAAATAATGGTAAATGGTCCTAATGAAATATATATAGAAATAGATGGACATATAGTAAAAGATGATACAGTATCTTTTATAAATGATGATCATATTTTAAGAACTATTCAAAGAATTGTTCAACCTTTAGGTAGAACTATAGATGAAGCAAATCCAATGGTTGACTCTAGATTACCTGATGGTTCTAGAATTAATGCCATTATTCCTCCACTTAGTTTAAAAGGACCAGTTCTTACAATTAGAAAATTTAAAAGAAATTTAACCAGTATAGAAGATTTACTTAGAAATGGTACTATGACACCATATATGGCTAGATTTTTAGAAGCTTGTGTTCACGCGAAACTAAATATTTTAGTTTGTGGTGGGACAGGTAGTGGAAAAACAACTATTTTAAATATATTATCTAGTTTTATAGGAAACGATGAAAGAATAATTACTATAGAAGATGCTGCGGAATTAAAGCTTGGTCAAGAACATGTTATTCCACTAGAAACTCGTAAAATGAATTATGAAAGTGAAGGAGAAGTTACTATTCGTGATTTAGTAATAAATTCTCTTCGTATGAGACCTGATAGAATAATAGTTGGAGAAGTTAGAGGTAGTGAAGCATTTGATATGCTTCAAGCTATGAATACTGGTCATGAAGGTAGTTTAACTACTTTGCATGCGAATAGTGGTATAGATGCACTTAATAGATTAGAAACAATGGTACTTATGGGAGGTATTGATATACCAGTAAGAGCAATTCGTGAATATATAGAAAATGCTATAGATATAGTAATTGATACAACTAGACTTAGCGATGGTAGAAGAAAAGTTACAAGTATAAGTGAAGTGGCAGGATTTAAAGATGGCGAAATAATACTTAAAGAAATATTTGCTTTTCGTCAAAAAGGACTTACTTCTAGTGGTGAAGTAGATGGTGAATTTGTTTTATATAATTATATACCTCAAGTTTATGAAAAAATAAAATCAAGAGGTATAAAAAGTGTAGATGATATATTTCAACAATTAAAACCAAGAAAAAGAAAGGAAGATTAAAATGGAAAAAGAAAAAAATAAGAAAAAAGAAATAAAAAATAAAGATATTACAAACAATGAATTAAAAGACTCTTTAAGTATACAGAATCAACAATTAAAAAATTCTGTGGATAATTTTAAAAGATTAATAATTTTATTAATAATCTTAATGGTAATATCAGTAATTTCTCAAGGATTATATTTTTATGCACATAAAGATATGTTTATGGATAATAACACTAGTAGTAATATTACAAACCAAGACATAGTTTCTTCTGAAACAGAAGAAAATAAGGATGATGAAATAATTGCTAATAATGCTATTGATTATCAAAGTTATATAGGTACATATTCTGCTTTAGAATATCGTTTAATTATTAATGAATTTGATGAAGAAAATATAGATTTTAAATTAATATCAACTTCTACTTCTTCTAAAGTTGCAGCTATTGACAATACTACTATTGATAATATCAAAATAGATAAAGACACAATTACTTTTGATTTTACAGATGATAATTTTGGAAACAGTGGTTCTGGTTCATTAATATTAAAAGATAATGATGTTATAAAAGTAAACACAGAAATAAAAAAGAGTAATAAAGAAGCTAGTTGGAATATTGCAATTAATAATACTGATTTAAGAAAAGAGGATTAATTAAGGAGGATAATATGGTATATAATGTTACTGATATAATAGTAAGAATAATACTTATTTTTATACTTTTTGTTATTGCCATATTATTCTTAAAAATATATCAAGCTAGTAGATATGAAAAAAGAATTAGTAAATATACTTTAAAAGGAATAAATAATTCTGAAATATCTTATTTAGATAGATTTTATAATTGGTTTATAAAATTTAGACATAATATAACTTTATTTTTGAAAAAAATAAAAATATTTTATAATTATAGTAAAAAATATGAACAATATACAGATAAGACTAAAATAATACCAGAAGAAGAAATGGATTATATATCTAATAAAATTATTGTTGGATTTATTGCGATTATTATTATAGTTCTTAGTGATATATTTCAATATAATAGTATTACTATTTATCAATTACTTTTAAGTTTTTTAATAGGATTTTTTATTCCAGATTTATTTTTATTTGGAAAAAAGAAATATTTAAAAAAAAGAATAGAAGCGGATATATTAAAAGCAGTTATTATAATGAATAATGCTTTCAAATCTGGAAGAAGTACAATGCAAGCAATTAAGATTGTATCTGAAGAATTAGATGGACCTATTGCGGAAGAATATAAAAAGATGTATATAGATCTTACTTTTGGATTAAGTATTGAAAATACTTTTAAAAGATTTGCTAAAAGAGTTGATATAGAAGAAGTTAGATATATTACTACTTCACTTACTATTTTAAATAAAACTGGAGGTAACATAGTAAAAGTATTTTCTTCTATTGAAAGAAGTTTCTTTAATAGAAAAAAGATGGAAGAAGAGTTAAAATCATTAACAGCTTCTAGTAATGCTTTATTTTGGATTTTAATATCAATACCTATATTTATAGTAGTATTAATTATTTTATCTAATATAATTTCTAATAGTAGTAATTATTTCTTGCCACTATTCCAGTCATTTACAGGATTTGTACTTCTATTTACAATGATTTTAATATATGTACTATATATAATTATAGTAAGAAGAGTTATGAGATTGAGGTGATTTTATGAGAAAAAATCGAAATCAATTAGCCTATAAATTATATGGTGAAAAAACTTTAAATAAAATGCAAGAAAAAATAGATTTATTGGGTTATAAAGATAGTTATGATGCTAGTACATTTTTAAATATTAGATATTTATCTTCAATATTTTTGTTTTTTGTGATATTATATGTATCTGATGTAGGTTATTTTTATGCACCTATAATTACATTATTATATTTCTATTTATTACCAAAGATTATGATAGATAGAAAAATTAATAAAAGAAAAGATAGACTTAATAATGATGCATTATATTTTTTTGAAGTATTAACTTTATCTTTAGAATCAGGAAGAAGCTTAAAAAATGCTTTAGAAGTTACTTCTAATAATATAGATTCAGAATTATCTTTGGAATTTAGATATGCTTTAGATGAAGTTAAATTTGGGAAAAGTTTAAATGAAGCATTGGCTGATTTGAAAAAAAGAATTCCGTCTGATACTATTAATAATATAATATTAAATGCGGAACAATCTAATATTTTTGGTAATAGTATAATAGAAACTATGTATAATCAAATTGATTATATAAGAGATAAGCAAATAATGGAGACAAAAGCTAAAATAAATAAAATACCAATTAAAATAAGTGTTATTTCTGTTGTGTTTTTTATACCTTTAATTATGTTATTAGTATTGTCGCCAGTAATAGTAAATTTAATAGGAGGTTAATTATGAGTGGACATTCAAAATGGTCAACAATAAAAAGAAAAAAAGGGGAAATAGATGCAGCTCGTGGTAAAGTATTTCAAAAATTAGCAAAAGAAATTTATGTAGCTGCAAAAAGTGGTACTCCTGATCCTGATAGTAACGCATCTTTACGTATGGTTATAGAAAAAGCTCGTGGACAAAATATGCCTAAAGATAATATTCAAAAAGCCATTGATAAAGCAAAGGGAGCTAATAATACTGAAAACTATGATTCTATTCGTTATGAAGGATATGGTGCTGGAGGAGTTGCTTTCATAGTTGATTGTTTAACTGATAATAAAAATAGAACAGCTTCTCAAGTAAGAGCGGCTTTTACAAAACATGGAGGTAATTTAGGTACTACTGGTAGCGTTAGTTATATGTTTGAAAGACGTGGAGTAATAGTAATTGATAAAAAAATAGATGAAGATATAGTAATGATGACAGCACTTGATGCAGGAGCGGATGATTTCATTAGTGAAGATGAGTCTTATATTATTTATACAAGTCCAGATGAATTTATTAAAGTTAAAGAAGAAATAGAAAAATTAGGGTATAATGAATTTATAACTAGTGAAGTTACTTTAGTACCAACTAATGAGATGGAAGTAGATGAAGAAATTCGTGAAAAAGTATATACTTTACAAGAGGTTTTAGAAGATTTAGATGATGTTGGAGAAGTTTATCATAATATGAGTGAATAAAAATTATTGATTTTTCAATAATTTTTTTGTTTTTTTTTTTAAATGTGTTATTATATATACACGTCTACAGGAGGATTTATGAAAGAAAAGGTATTTAACAGATCAAAATTAACTGATAAAGAAATTGATATAGAAAAAGAAAAATGTAGAGCTTTTATAGTTGATTCTAATGATAATATAATAGTTTGTGAATATGATGGAGTATATTTATTACCAGGTGGTTCCAAAGAAGAAAATGAGACGGATATAGATTGTTTAAAAAGAGAGTTACATGAAGAATTAGGACTTGATTTTACTTCTAAGGAAATAGTTCCATTTATTAGAACTATTGATTATCAAAAAGATTATGTTACTAGAGATGGTAATACAAAAAAAAGAAAAGTTATTACTAATTTTTACGTAATAAATAGTAATTTAAAAATTAATTATGATAATTTAAATTTAACAGATGAAGAAAAAGGACATATGAAATATCATAAGATAAATTATCATCATGTATACAATTTATTAAATTATCCTAATAGTAATCCTAGAAAAGAGTTTTTTGATAAAGAATTAATTAGAGTAACTTTAGAGTATGCGAATTCTAAAAATATTGATTTACATACACATACTTCATACTCTGATGGAGAATATTCTAAAGAAGAATTAATTGCTAGAGCAAAAGGAACTAATATAAATGTTTTAAGTATTTGTGATCACGATGTAACAAAAGCTTTTTCTGAAAGTGGTTTAGAAGAACAAGATGATTTTTTATTAATTCCGGGTGTAGAAATAGGATGTAAATGTGATACTGGATTACTTCATGTTCTTGGTTACGATTATGATATCAATAATAGTTATTTTAATGAGTTTTTAAAATTAATTAGAAATAATCATATAGAAAATATGCGTTTAAATAACGAAGGATTAAAATCTTTATTTGGATTTAAGATTGATGATGATATAGTTGATAATCTTATAGAAGAAGATAAAGTTAGTAGAGTATATTTAGCAAAAGAACTAGTTAAAATGAATTGCTGTGATAGTATTAAAGATGCTTTTTCAAAATATCTGAATGATACTTATAATCACGTAAGACCAAATTTAAAAGAAGTTACTTGGCAAGAAACTTTTGAAAATATTAAGGCCGCTAACGGTTTAGTAGTTCTTGCCCATCCAGTTTCATTAAAACAATCCAATGGAGAATTAGAATTAACAGTTGCGGAAATGAAATATTGGGGATTAGATGGAATAGAAACGTATAATCAAATTTATTCAAACGATGATATTGAATTTTTTCAACATTTAGCTTCTAAATATAATTTATATCAAACTATAGGAAGTGATTATCATGGAGAAGAAGTTAAGCCAAATGTAAAATTAGGAAATGGTTCTGCGATGAGTACCAAAGTAAAAAAATTAAATTTTGTAGAAGAAATAAAGAAAAGACATAATATAAAATAAGGGGAAAATTATATGAATTTAATAAGAAAAATGATTGGATTTAAAGCAAAAGATTTATATATAGCGGAACCAGGAATTAACAAGATAGGAGATTCATATATTTCAAAGGAAATTTTAAAATATACTGGAAATCCATATTTGGCAACATGTACTGAGGCAAAATTAATACCTATAACAGAAAAAATAGTTATTGTAAGAAAAAGAAATACAGATAATAATTCCAAGTTATATAAAAATATAGATAGTGGTGACTATTATGGAAAATTTGGTTCCTGTTATGATGATAATGCAATGGTTGTGAAAATTATTAGACCTTTACTTCCAGTTGATTATAATAAAAGAATAAAATATAGTGATATTTTAGAACTTCAAAATAAAGATTTATCTGAATCAGAGGTGAAAGTAAAAACTTTAAAACTAAGAACTAAAAAATATTAATATAGAAATTTTGTAGGAATAGTATTTAATGACTATTTCTTTTTTAATTTTATAGTTAGTTAAATATTAAAATGCAACTTTCTTAATAATATTATTGACTTCTATATTAATAAGTGTTATAATAGTGAGCTATCTGAGGGGGAATGTTTATGAAAGATAGATATGAAAGAAATATGATTATTAGAGATTATTTAATAAAGATAATCTTAGTTATTCTTGCAGCTTTTTTAATTGCTTGGTTAGTTCCTAAATTTATACCTGAAAATAATGCACCTAGTGTTGATTTGAGTCCACTTACAAATCAAATTTTTAGTGACAATTTAGAAAAAATGAAAAATGCTGGAATAACTTATTTTACTACTGAAAGATTACCTAAGAATGTTGGAGATAGTAAAACACTAACTCTTCAAGAAATGTATGATTTAAAATTACTTACTACATTGACTGATAAAAATGGAGATAAATGTGATACTAAAAAATCATATGTAAAACTTACAAATCAAGATAAAGAATATCTTATGAAAGTAAATTTAAAATGTGGTGATGAAGAAGATTACATTTTAGTACATTTAGGTTGCTATTCATATTGTAAAGATGGGTTATGTGAGAAAAAAGAAACTAGTATATCTAATAGTAGTACTGCAACAAAACAAAGTACTATTACTACTACTATAATTAAGAAACCTACTCCATCTAATCCAAAGGACCCAGAAAATCCAAAGGATCCAGATAAACCAGTAAATCCTGAAACTCCAAAACAATATTTATATCAATATGTAAAAACTACTGATGCTCAAATTAGTAATTGGGGAAATTGGTCAAATTGGACTGAATATTTAGATAAAGATAATATTAGTGAAATTACTTGTGATGAAAAAGATTTTACTTGTCTAAAAGAAGTAAAAACTAAAAAAGAATTTGAACAAGTTGGTACATACAAACACGTATATAGAAAAGAAAGAGTAGTTTCTAAACAATTATCATCTTATCAAGAATCTTATTGTAAAACATACAATTATGTAGTTCATGAAACAACAGTTTATCAAACAACAGGTAGTGGATATTCAGATGTAAATAGTGGAAGTTGGGTAAAAAGTGGTAGTCCAGTTGCCTATACAAATCCACCAGCAGATACTGCTAATACTAGATATGTATTAACTGGAGCTAAATATGATCAATGTAATGAAACTTGTGTTACAACACCTCAATTTTATTATCAAAAATATGTATACAAGTATTCTTTAAGTACTGTTGGCACTTATAATAAAGCCACTACAACTGCTGATGTTACTGTATCTTGTGCTGAAAAAGTTACTAAAACTGTTCCGGTATATGCAAATGTTACAGTATATGATGAAGAAACTAGAGTTGAACCACTATATGCTTATATAAAGTATTATTCAACAAGAACTAGAACTTTAATTAAAGAAGCAGAAACTTCTTATAAATGGAGTAAGTTTAATGATAAAGAATTATTAGATGCAGGATATCACTATACTGGAAAGAGAAAAGAAAAATAAGGGGGTAATAAAATATGAGAAACTTAGTTATTAGAAATAGAGTAAAAGCTTTATTATTAGCTGGAATTATGTTAACAGGAACAGGTGCAACTTTAACAGCGTGTTCAAAAAATGAGACAAGTAGTTATTCAGCTAGTATTGATTATAATAGTTTTGATGATTTATTAAAAAGTTTACCAGAAGGTCTAAAAAAAGAAAATTTACAAACTATCTATAATGTTTTATATAACTTAAATGGTAATGTTGCTAATAGTGTAAAAGTATCAAAAGATGGTGATAAATTATTCCAAATGAATTGGGATACAATTCAAGCTTTGGCTTTAGCAAGTAATGATTACACATCTCAAGAAATGTTAGAAATGTTCGATACTTTTGGATATGATGCTGACTATTTATATGAATTATATAAAAATTTCTCTTCAATTTTCATTCCTTTTGGAGAAAGAATTACTTCTTCTACAGGTCTTGCAAATTTAATTAAAGATGAAGAACAAAGAGGGGATTTCTTAAAATATGAGAATATTTTAATAGATATAAATGTAGCTAGAGAAAAAGATAATCAAAATGAACTTGAAGCATTATATAAAACAGCATTTGCTTATATAAGAGAAGATTTCTTATCTAATAGAGGTGGAAGTAACTTTGCAAATGCTATTGAAGAAGATAACAAAGCAACAGGTTATAATGCTTTGAAAATTGCTTATGTTAATACTATTTTAGAACTTGGAAGAAATTCAAAACATAAATTAAGTGATGCCGAAATAAAAGAACTAAATAGTAATGGAATATGCAATACGGCTTTAGCAAGTATCGAAGATAATTTAGAAGGATTATATAGAAAACTTGATTCTTTAAATGAAGAAGTTGAGCTGGCAGGAACTTATGAAAAAGCTAGAGCCTTAGCTATAGAAACTTTAGGTTTAGAAAGTTTATATTTTGTTGATTGGGAACATTCGACTTTACCTATATTAACGGGAGAAAAATTATTATTTAACACTGTTGAAGTTACAAGTAATTATGTTTCTAACGCTCCTAGTACTTCTAAGAAAACTAAAAAATCTACTAGAAAATATAACAGCTTAGATGACTTGAAGAAACACGAAAATTCTGATGTTGTAAAAAAAGCAGAAAAAGGTAAAAAGAAAGTAGATGAAGAAATATCTAAAGAGAATCAAGAAAACAAAGAAAAAGCAGAAAAAGAAGCATCAGAAAAGGCTGCACAAGAATCTGCTGAAAATAAAAAAGATAGTGATGATAGAATGGACGCGATAAGAGATAACGCTCAAGTAATTGATCCAGATGGTAAAGTTGATTCAGATAAAGAAATAGTTCAACCAGATAATGAAAATGAAGCTATCGCAGGTGTTGACGAAGATAGAGAATATGATGGACCTGCTTATGATAAAGATGGTAATATAATAGTCCAATCAAAGAGTTATACCAAAAACTCAAATGAAGAAACTTGCACTGTTAATAATGTAAATGCAAATGTAAAATTATTGGTAAAAAGCTTATAGAATGAATTGATTTTCATTCTTTTTTTAAGATGAAGTAAAGTAAATGTTGGAAAATTTTAAGAGAAAATACAAGTTATAT
>JBJEXX010000047.1:0-18436 GCA_051886215.1 Bacilli bacterium
GAAACTTAGAAGGCAACGACTAAGACGAATGAAATTTATTTCATTCTTATGTTCTAAAAACAATGCAAAATATGATATAATATATATAGAAAATTTGAGGTGTTAATAATGTTAGAAAATAAATTAGGTATAACTAATGAAATTGAATTATCAAAAGAGGAAGAAAGGATTACAAAGATAAAAGCATTAGAATTGTTTGATTTAAATAAGATTAATCAATTTGAAGTTGGAACGTTTAGAGGGTTATCTAAAATACATGAATATTTGTTTTCTGAAATATATTATTTTGCAGGTCAAATTAGAAAAGACAACATTGCAAAAGGTAATTTCAGGTTTGCTTCGTCTATGTATTTAGAAGAAGTTTTATCAAAAATAAACAAAATGCCTCAAAGTACTTTTGATGAAATAATAAAAAAATATGTTGAAATGAATATTGCTCATCCATTTAGAGAAGGCAATGGCAGAAGTACTAGAATTTGGCTTGATATGATGTTGAAAAAAGAACTTAATAAAGTTGTTGATTGGAGTAAAGTAGAAAAAGAAGAATATTTACTTGCAATGGAAAGAAGTCCAGTTAAAGATACTGAAATAAAAATATTATTAGAGCAAGCGTTAACTGATAATGTAGATGATAGAACAGTTTATATGAAAGGTATAGATGCAAGTTATAGTTATGAAGGATATAATACATATTCTATAGATGAAATTAATTAAAGATAGATGATAATTAAAAAAAAAGATAAGTTTACTGGGATTATATCTAAGAAATATAAGAGAATTAATAACAGGATTTATTTAGAAAGTAATAGCTTTCTTTTTTTTGTATGTAAACAAAAGTACAAAATACTTATTTATATTGAATTTTATATAGAAATATGTTATAAATGTTATTAGAGTAGGAAGAGCGTAAAAACTCGTTTTACACAAATTAAGAGGAGGTGCAAAAGATGAATAGCGAAAGAAAGGGAAAGAATATTGTTATTGGTTTATTATGTGCAACAATAGTATTTATGGGAATAGGTTTTGCCGCTTTATCAAGTGTGTTAACTATTAATGGAACAGCAAATGTTGCTAATACTTGGAATGTTCAAATTACTGATATTACTGTTACAGACACTACAGGTAAAGCAGATGCTGGAACTCCAACTCATAATGCAACTACTGCAAATTTTGAAGCAACATTAAATGAACCTGGAGATTCTGTTACTTACGAAGTTACTGTAACAAATGGTGGTAGTATTAATGCTGTACTTGCTTCAGTAGATCCAGTTTTCACAAATGCTGAAGATGATGCAATAGTTTATACTTTAGCAGATGATAATCCAACAGCTAATGCTAAATTAGCTAGTGGTGCTACACACACTTTTGTTGTTACAGCTACTTATAAAGCTGATGCTACCGGTGAAAAAGCTCCATCAGCAGATAAATTAACTAAATCATTTAGTTTACAATTAACATACAACCAAGATCCAACTGCGTAATTTTAATATGAAATAATAAGGAGGTAAGCATGAAGAAAGCTAATATATATACAACTATTATATATATAATAATTGCTTTTTATATCTGCTTATCTCTGTTATTGTTTTTACCAAATTTTAAAACACAATATTATAATATAATAAATCCTATATTTTGGTTTATATTATTTATTATTTCATTTTGTATATTTAAAAATGATAAATTAAAAAAAAGATATAAATATGATTATCTTCAATTTGTAATTATATCTGTAATAATATACTTAATAGTATTTTATTTATTTGGTTTAATAACTGGATATAATTTATTGCCTTATAGGCATGATTTCATAGGAATAATGAAAAACATCTTTTCCTATGTAATAATTATATTTTTCCAAGAATACATTAGACAAATATTAATTAATAGAAGTAGTAATAAAAAAGTACTATTGATTATTATTACAGGTATATTTGCAATTATAAATATAATTAACTTAAGTTATGGTATGAAACTAACTGCTATAGAAGACATATTTAAATTTAGTTTCACTGTCATAATTGCGGAAATAGCTAAGAGTATGTTGCTTTCATATTTAACTTATAAAGCAGATTATATACCTTCACTTATATATGCTATCTCATTACAATTAATTATATATATTATTCCAATAACACCTGATTTAAATTGGTTTTTAGAAGGAACATTTAAATTATTATTACCATTTTTAATATTTATTATGTGCAATAACTTTTATATTAAAAAAGAAAAAATAATATCAAAAAGAAAAAAATATATAATAAGTTTAACGCCTTTATTAATTATTATAATACCTATTATAATATTAGTATCTGGA
Organism: Bacilli bacterium; assembly: GCA_051886215.1. Lineage (GTDB taxonomy): Bacteria > Bacillota_I > Bacilli_A > RF39 > UBA660 > JBJEXX01. The sequence goes on from JBJEXX010000047.1 coordinate 2,318, forward strand.
GTATTCAAATATCAAATTATTGCTGTTGTATCTAATAGTATGGTTCCTGTTTATAGTAGAGGAGACGCAATCATATTTGAAAAGTTAACAGAAGAAGAAAAAGAAGAATTAAAGGAAGGAAACATTATTATATTTAGAAAAAATAATACTTATATTTTACACAGAATAGAAAGTATTGAACTTACTCCGGCAGGAAATAGAAAATATATTACTAAAGGAGATAATAACAATGGAATTGATGATGGATACATAACTAATGAAGATATAGTTGGTATATATAGGTTAGTAATATATAAAATTGGATATCCATCAGTTTGGTTACAAGAAAGTATAGAATAAAAAGGAAGCGCAAAATGAAGGAAAAAAGAACTAGAACTGTTATTAAACATAAACCTAAAACAATCGCTATAGCGACAATAGCCATAGTTCTTTTTGCTATTGCATTTTGTTTGATTTCTTCCAGTTTAAATATAAAAAAAGTAAAAGATGAAGTTATTCTAAATTATAATACATATTCAAATGCTGATTATAAAGTAAATTTAAAAGAAAATAACTATTTTACTGAAAAAACATTACAATCTGGAGAACAATATATTACATCTGTAATTGATAATATAGAAATAGATTATAATTATAATTATTCATCAGCGAAAAATATAACAGGAGACTATTCATATAAAATAGTTGCCAATGTAAATGCTGATTATAAAGTTGATACTTCTACAACTAAGAAAGTATGGTCTAAGGATTATATTTTAAAAGAAATAGATAATGAAAAAATAAATAATGAATCAAATATAAATATCTCTGAAAAAGTAAAAATAAATTATGATGAATATAACAAAATAATAAATGATTTTAAAAGAGATTATATGTTAGCTATTTCTTCTAAAGTTGATATTTATATGTATGTTACTTTAAATGGAAAATATCAAGATAATAATTTTGAAGAAAAAACTACATTATTAACTTCTATTCCATTATCAGAACAAACTATTAATATAACTACTGATTATAAAAGTAATATTCCGGGTAAATTAGTAAAGCAAGTAGATGTAGGAAGATTTAATAATATTTATATATTTATAACAGGAGTCGTATGTTTAATTTTAGCTTTAATTATAATTATTAAACAAATAATAAAAATAATAAAAGACGATAAAAAACAAAGCGATTATATAAAAAAATTAAAAAAATATATGCATGATTATAATGATGTCATCGCAACTGTTAAATCACTTCCTAATATTAGAGAGTTAAAGAAAATAGAATTAACTAAATTTGAAGAACTTATTAATGCTCAAGATGATTTAAGAGTACCAATTATATTTTGTGAAACTAAGAAAAACGAAGAGGGAAAGTTTTATTTAATTACACAAGATTGTGCCTATTATTATGTTCTAAAAGAAGATAAATAGGAGGGTATATGTTAGTAGCAAATAACAAAACGAAAAAAGGTAAAATAAAAATATCAAAAACTAGTATTATTATATCTATATTAGTTTTTGTTATTTTATTATCTATGGGTACTGGATATGCTGTATTAAGTCAAGAGTTAAATTTATTTGGTAATAGTAAGATAGAACTTCCAGAGTATAAAATTTATATTGCGGATGTTAAAACTAATAATGCTGAAAATGGGGCTTATGAAGCTACAACTGCAACTTATACTGATAATGAAGTAGGACTTTATACAATTTTACCTAATACTAATTCTATTATGACTTATGATGTAACGATAAAAAATATAGGTAAGACAGATGCAGTTGTTGATTATATTTATTCATCTAATAATAATTCAAATATAAAATATAAAATAGTAGGAACAAATGCAACAAAAACTATTAAAGCATTAAGTACATTAACAATAAAAGTAATAGTAGAAATGGTAGAAAATGCAACTTCAATTAATCAAGATTCGTCTATACTTTTAAATTTTGCTTTTATAAAAAAGACAAGTGATTACTCTAATGAATGTACAAATAGTTGGGATGGTACATCTAGTAGTGAACCAATAATCTCTAATATTATGGGAAATGATTATTATCAAATAACAAATGCTAATGAATTTAAATGGTTTGCTGATCAAATAAATTCAGGTAATACTGGAATAAATGGAATGCTTACAAAAGATATTTGTTTAAACAGTCAAACATTTACTTCTATAGGTAGTTCAAGTGCTTATACAGGTGTCTTTGATGGACAAAATAGAAATATTAAAGAATTAAATTATTCTAGAAATATAGATGGATTGGATAGCGATTCTACTTATAATGCTGGACTATTTATTAATAATAATGGGACTATAAAGAACTTAAATGTAGAGGGTACTAACTCAGATACTCATTCAATTACCGGGGTAACAAATACTTCTAATATTGGAGGTATTGTAGTAAATAATACAGGAGTTATAGAAAATTCTTCTTATAAAGGTACAATAACCATAAATGCAACCGCAAGAGTTAATTGTTTGGTTAAACAAGGACATACTTATAATTATGTAGGTGGAATTGCTTCTAATAATTCAGGTATTATTAGAGGTAGTTATAATAACGCCACGTTTAATTTATCTGGATCAACTTCATATGGTACTTGTAATTTATATACAAGATCTGCCAACATTACTTCTGGTGGAATTGCAGGTATAAATTCTGGGTATGTAGTAGATTCTTATAATAACGCTAATATGACTGCTACTGGTAAACATCAATCAACAAGTAGAAGTACTTATAATGGATTGATTGGTGGAGTTGTTGGAAGTAATTCCAATATATGCAATAATTCTTATAATTCTGGTAATATAACTCAAACTTTACCTAGTGGTGGATATGGTAGTTCTCAAACCGGAGTAATTGCTACAAATTCTGGTACAATTAATAATGTTTACTTTTTAACAGGAACCATAAATAATAATGTTGGAACAGAAGTTAATGCCAATGATTTAATTAATTTAAATATAAATATAGGAAATGCTTTCTTATTAGATTCAGCAAATATTAATAATGGCTATCCAATTTTATTCTGGGAATAATATGTAAACTAAGAAAGGAATAAGTAAAAATACTTCCCTTTCTTTTTCTTTTAACATATAATAGTATTAAAGAAAAATAGTTATAGTAGGAGGATATAAATTTTTCTAGCGCAATGCCCAAAGTGGCTACGAGGATAATAGTTGTCGGAAAAAGCGGGTGCTATTACGGATAATGCGTTCGTTAAGTATATTACAAAAAATAAAATCAATATTATTACAAAAAATATACTATGCATAAAATAATTAAAAGGAAGGTTTTTATGTGTGGAATAGTTGGTTATATTGGGCAAAAATATAACTGTATAGAAGTTTTAATTAAAGGGTTAACCTCTTTAGAATATAGAGGATATGATTCAGCGGGAATAGCCTACTTGAAAGATAATAAAATTAAAACTATAAAAAAAGAAGGGAAATTAGAACACTTAAAAGCTAAAATAGATTTCAAGGAAAATTCAAATATAGGTATAGCTCATACACGTTGGGCTACTCATGGGAAAGCTAATACAATAAATGCTCATCCCCATACTTCAGGTAAAATAACTTTAGTACATAATGGAATTATAGAAAATTATCAAACTATAAAAGAAGAATTATTAAAACAAGGATATAAATTTAAATCAGAAACAGATACAGAAGTAATCGCAGTATTATTAGATAATATTTATAAAAAAGAAAAAGATATGTTAAAAGCAATTAATATATTACAAAAAGAATTAAAAGGATCTTATGCTCTAGCAATAATAAATTCTGATGAAAAAGATACTTTATATGCAATTAGAAATAAATCTCCATTAATATTAGGAATAGAAGATAATAATTATTTTCTAGCTAGTGATATACCTGCATTACTAAATTATACTAATAAATATATAATACTTAATGATATGGATATAGTTGTTTTAAATGATAATTATAAAATTTATAATAAGGATAAAGAACAACAAAGAGAAATATTAACTTATGAAGGAAGTTTAGAAGATGTTTTAAAAAATGGTTATGACCACTATATGTTAAAAGAAATTCATGAACAACCTGATATTATAAATAATTTATTAAGTTTATATTTAAATGATACAAAAACAAACTTCTCATCATTAATGCCAAATTTATCTAAATATAATAAAATACATATTGTAGGATGTGGTAGTGCTTATCATACAGGATTAATTGCTAAAAGCTTATTTGAAGAATATGGAAAAGTAGAAACTATAGTAGAAGTTGCTAGTGAATATCGCTATAAAGAAAATTTTTATGATAAAAATACATTAGTAATTCTAATATCTCAATCAGGAGAAACTGCTGATACTCTAGCATCTTTAGAAAAAGCTAAAAAAGATGGAATTGATACTTTAGCGCTTGTTAATAGAAAAGATTCTACTATTGCAAGAGAAGCAAATAATACATTATATATACAAGCTGGAATAGAAGTTGCGGTTGCGACAACAAAAGCTTATTCAGCCCAAGTAATGTTACTATCTTTACTAGCGTTAAAATATATGTATGATAAAAAAATAATTAATGAAGAAGAATTAAAAAAATATTTAGAACCTGCAAAAAGTATAAAAAATACTATAGAAAAAACTATAGATAAATTTACAAATATAAACTTCATAGAAAAAATAAGTAAAAGAAAAGATATCTTCTTTATAGGAAGAAAAATAGATTATGCACTTAGTATGGAAGGAAGTTTAAAATTAAAAGAAATATCATATATTAATGCAGTCAGTTATCAAGCTGGAGAATTAAAACATGGAACTATATCTTTAATAGAAAAGAATACACCTGTTATTGCCATAATAACAGATGATGATATTTATGATAAAACAATAAGTAATATTAAAGAAGTAAAATCACGTGGTGCATATGTTATATGTATTACCAATACAGAAGTATCAAATGACTGTTATGATGAATTGATAAATATTGATAAAGAGAATAAATTCTTTCAATCAAATATTTCTATAATACCATTACAATTACTTGCATACCAAACAGCAAAATCACTTGGATGTGATATTGATAAACCTAGAAATCTAGCTAAAAGTGTTACAGTAGAGTAAAAGAGGTAATTAAGTTTACTTCTTTTTTGTTTTAATATTATTGTCTTTTAAATAATCTATTATCTACTTGTTTGTTGATAGTTGATAGTTTATAATATATTACTAATGGAGGTTTGGAATATGGGAGAAGATCTAAAAAAAAATAAGTCAAACAAGTTTAATATTAAATATTTTGAACATAGAAGATAAAACATTTATACATATAAATTCGTTAATAAGATATTATAAATATATTTGTTCTGAATTAGATAAAAAAGGTTTATTAGATAAATATAGATTTTATTTTGATTGTAATATAGATGATATTAAAAGAGACGTATTAGATAATAATGATAAATTTAGATTGGATGTAGATAGAGATTTTATATACTTAAGAAACATAAAGTCATTTAATAAACTTCTAATAGAAAATGCAATAGATGATGTAATAAAAGAAATAATTATAGAGAAATCTTTAAAAAATGAAGAACTATTAAATAATACTTGTAATATTTTAGGTATGGAATTTTATAAGACTACAGAAGAAAAATTAAAAAAAGGACTTTTTATAGAATTAGATGAAAATAATAATTTAGTAATAGATAAGAATCATAGTAAAGATTATTATATAGCTAAAAAACAAATAGAGTCATGGCCCAAATGGAAACAAGAGTGTGCTAGAGACTTTATGACTCAATTCAAAATAGAGAATGAAGAAAGTAATAGTGTTAAAGATACTCAACCTATTTTAAGAAAAAGATATAAAATAGTAGGTAGAAAGTTGAATAATAAAAAATAAAAAGTATTTTAGGAGGAGATTTATATGGAAAATAAAAAAATAGATGTACAAAAGATGTTTGATAGATTAGATGAATTTGTAGGATATGACATTATTTGCGATTATATACATTATGGAATAGAAAAAAGAGAAAAGCTTAGATTGAGTTCAGTTTTTGCCTATGAAGAGATATTTACAAACGATGGATCTTATCCGTTTATCGGTTATGGCTTCGCTATTAAAAAAATATGTTCTATATATGGAGAGGAAATTTATAATAATCCCTACATAGATAAAAATTTTGATAGTTTTTCAGAAGATTCTATAGAAGAAATTGAACGTCTAATGTTTGGTAATCAATATGTGGATGAAAGAAATAGAGAAATAAAAAAGAAAATGAAAAAGTTAAATTTAGAGTAATGAAGTTATCTGTTAGTGATAGCTTCTTTTTATAATGTTATCTTTACAAGAATTTAAAAAAATGTTAAAATATCCGCTAACGGGGGATTATATATGAAAGATGAAACATGTTATTTAATAGATAAATTAAAAGAAAAAAGAATAGAACAAGGAATATCTCAAAATAAGCTTGCGAAAGAAACTAATATGGCTAATACAACAGTTTTGAGAATGGAAAATAAAACAATGGACATTACTTTAGATAAATTTATATCTTTAGCAAATGAATTAGGTTACTCTTTAAAACTTGTCCAAAAAGGTGATTATTTTGAAGATAATAGAATAAATGTATTAAAAATAATTATGAGTATAAGACATATTAATCAAAATGAATTAGCTAATATAATTGACTGTACACCATCTTATATAAGTAAAATATTAAATGGAAATAAAGAGTTAACTAAAGTGGATTATAGTAAAATAAGTAAAGGATTAAATATGAAAGAAAAAGATATGGATAATATAGAAAGATATTATAATCTTTTAGATTCTAATTTAAGATCAGAGGATAAAATACTATTTACTAAATTATATGCTCTTGAAACTATATCAGGTACAGAACATACTTCTATAGATTACAATCCGAAGTATAAAAAATTAATTTTAAAGTAATAAAGACTTAAATTATAGTCTTTTTTTTGATACAATAATATAGGAGATGATAATATGAAACCAATGGTATTATGTATATTAGATGGAGTTGGGATAAGAGAAGAAGTTTATGGTAATGCTGTTAAAGAAGCCAAAATGCTAACTTTTAATAGCTTGATGAAAGAATATCCTCATAGTTTATTAGAAGCAAGTGGAACTTCTGTAGGACTTCCTGATGGACAAATGGGAAATAGTGAAGTAGGGCATACTAATATCGGAGCTGGTCGTATTGTATATCAACCATTAGAATTAATAAATAAAAGTATTAAAGATAAAGAATTCTTTAAAAATGAAGAATTAATAAATGCAATAAATCATGCTAAAAAGAATAATTCTAAACTTCATTTATTGGGTCTTCTAAGTGATGGAGGTGTTCATTCACATATAGATCATTTATTTGCGCTTTTGGATTTATGTAAACAAGAAAATTTTACTAATGTATATATTCATGCATTTTTAGATGGTCGTGATACTCTTCCTGATGTAGCTCTAAATTATTTAGAAAAATTACAAATAAAATTAAAGAAAATAGGATTTGGAAAAATTGCTAGTATTATAGGAAGGTATTATGCCATGGATAGAGATAATCGTTGGGATAGAGTAAAATGTGCCTATGATACTATTGTTAATAAAGATAATTTAATAGATAAAAAAATTAGTGACGTTTTAAATGATAGTTATAGTAATGGAGAATATGATGAATTTGTAAAACCTAATTTATTTGAAGCTAATGGCATAATAGAAGATAATGATAGCTTGATTGTATTTAATTTTAGACCAGATAGATTAAGAGAATTATTTTCAGCAATTACTAATCCTAATTTTAAGGAATTTAATGTTAAGAAGTTTAATAATTTAAAATTAGTTACTATGATGTTAGTAAGTGATGAAGTAATTTGTACAAATGCTTTTAAACATCAAGAACTAACTAATACATTAGGAGATTATTTAGCGAAAAAAGGATTATCTCAACTTCGTATTGCGGAAACAGAAAAATATGCGCATGTTACTTATTTCTTTGATGGAGGAATTGATAAAGATTTAAAAAATTGTCAAAGAATTTTAATACCATCGCCAAAAGTTGCTACCTATGATTTAAAACCAGAAATGAGCGCGATAGAAGTTACTGATAAACTTATTGAAAAATTAAATGAAGATATATTTGATGTTGTTATTTTAAATTACGCTAATGGAGATATGGTTGGGCATACTGGTAATTTTAAAGCAACAGTTAAAGCATTAGAAACATTAGATGATTGCCTAAAAAGATTATTTAATAAAATAGAAGAAAAAGAAGGAACTTTAATAATCATTGCGGATCATGGTAATAGTGATACTATGTTAGATAGTGAAGGTAGGGTAGTAACTTCTCATTCTACAAGTTTAGTACCATTCATTATTACAAATAAAAATCTAAAAGTTAAAGATGGAAAACTAGCGGATATTGCGCCAACTATGTTAAGTTTATTGAATCTTCCTATTCCAAAAGAAATGACTGGAGAAATTATTGCGAAATAATTTCTTTTTTTTTAGGAAAAATTTTATTAATAGGTAATATTATTAATGAAAGAAGGTGGTAATATGCTCATTTAATACTTAACTAAAGAAAGGAGGTGTTATGAAACAATTAAAAAAGATATTAATTATAATTATGTTATTATGTCCCTACATAGTAAAAGCATCTACTTACGATATTGCAAGTGATCCTTACTATGTAACAGAGGTAAAAAATCAAGAAGAAGTATTAGAAGAAGAAACAAGATATAAATTTTATAAAGAAGAAAAGTTATATTCTGATGAATATTATATAGAAGGAGATAATCCTGTTGATTATCCTTATATGAGTGATAATTACATAATTACAGATTATACAGAATTTTCAAAAGATTATCCAGAAAATCTACCTAATAGAATTATAAAAAGTAAAGATGTATATCTTTATAAAACATTAAAGAAAATAAGATATATAAATATCAAAGATATAATAGGATCTAATGGTTATTTAAACATAAATGAAATAAATATAAAAGAAAAAGATAAAAACATTCCCTATACTATAGACTGTCAAAATTGCCAAAATATAAATAATATATTTGATGAAAAATTAGATAATTATGCTGAAATAAAGAATAATGAAACTATTATAATAGATTTAAAAGATTATTATAATATAGAAAACTTAACTTTAAATATTTATATATCAGATAAATATGGAACTGATACTACATCTTTTAAAATAGATAGTCAAATAAAAAACTATATAGATATTTTTATAGAGACTAATATGTATACTAAAAATAATAATAGTTATTTATTATCATTTGATTTAAAAGATTATATTAAAGAAGAATTTTATGATGAAGAAATATATAGTGATAAAGAAATAGATAATGAAAACTATTATTTAGTAGATAAATATAAGGAATATTCTTATCAAGATATCAAATATTTATATTATAAAATAAATAAAAATTATTTATTAGATTATTATAAAGAAAAAGATGGATATCTTAAAGATGAAAATGATTATAAAATATATTATAAAGTAAGATATAAAAATAAAATTAAATTAAAAGATGATTACATAATAAAATCTAGAAAATATAATTTATATGACATGATAGAAGATACTACTATCGATATTGATGATATAACTATAGAAAATAATATAGATATAAATAAAAATGGTTTATATAAAGTTAGTTTTAAATATGAAAATAAAGTTATAGATACATATGTAATAGTAGATATAGAAGAAGTTATGGAATCAATATCATTTAGTGATAAAAGCGATATAAAAAAAGCTAAAATTATAAATAATGAATTAAAAAGCAAAAATAATAATAATAATAAAAATAAAGTTTCAATTTCTTTAATCTTATATTCTTTTCTAAAACTTTTTAGATTAATATAATGTCGGAAAAATGTTTTGACAAGTTTTGTCGAAAAGGTATATTTTTTTTAAAATATAATCTATATTGTATTAACGAGGTGGATGACATGTTAGGTATTAATATGGAATTTAGAAAAGGAATATTATTTGTAAGACTTAAAGGAGTTTTAGATAGATATACGCTTCAAAATTTTAAAGTAGAAGTTAGTGATTTAATAAAGAAAAATGGTATAAAATATCTAGTAATGAATTTAAATCATTTAGATTATATAGATGATGTTGGTATGAAACAATTATTAAAAGATTATAGACAAGTTGCTTCATTAGATGGAAAAGTAGTTATCTGTGGAATTGAAGAAAAGAATTATCCTAAGAATTTATTAAAAAATACATATGTTAGTAATAATGAACTAAGTGCATTTAGTATTTTAAATATATAGGAGGAATCATGACAGAAGAACTTATAAAAGATGAAGAAAAATTAATTTATTCAATAATAAAAAAATATAGTAATTATTATGATAAAGATGATTTATATCAAGTCGCAATAATTGGTTTGGATAAAGCTTATAAATCATATAAAAGAGAAGAAAATACTAAATTTTCAACATATGCTTATAATTGGATAAGATGGGAAATATTAGATTATATAAGGAAAGATAGAAGTATTAAAATAAGTAAAGATGTTATAAGCTTAAATAAAAAAATAGATTTAGTTAAAGAAAAAATGACTCAAAAATTACAAAGAGAACCAACAACTTTAGAATTATCTTTAATGTTAGATATAGATGAAGAAAAAATAATTGAAGTTAAAAGACAAGTTGAATTAGTAAAAAGTCTAGATTATTGTTTAAATGAAGAAGAAGATATGAATCTATATGATTATATTAAAAGTGAGGAAAAATCATATGATGCAGATATTCAAGATTTACGAATTAGTATCAATGAATTAGATGAAGATGAACAAAAACTTATTAAATCACGCTATTACAATGATATGACTCAACAAGAAACATCAGAAATTTTAGGAATGAGTCAAGTTCAAGTTTATAGAAAAGAAAAGAAAATATTAAAAAAATTAGAAAAGAGATTAATTGCTTAATCTCTTTTTTGTATAAAAAAATAATAATTTACCATAATATTATTGGTGATAAATATGGAAAAGAAACAATATCAAAATTTAGTAGATAAACATAAACCTACTGAACATAGAATTAGAAATGGCATTATTGCTTTTATAATAGGTGGAATAATAGGAATGTTAGGACAAGGTCTTATAGATGTTTATAGTACTTTATTGGAAGTTCCTGCTAAAGAGGCTGGTACTTATGTGAGTGTAACTTTTGTTTTTCTAGCTTCATTGTTTACAGCTTTAGGGTTCTTTGATAGTTGGGTAACATTTGCTAAGTGTGGTTTGATAATACCTATCACAGGATTTTCTCATTCAATGACAAGTGCGGCCTTAGATTATAGAAGTGAAGGACCTATATTTGGTATAGGTAGTAACATTTTTAAACTAGCCGGATCAGTAATATTATATGGTGTAGTTGCCGCTTGGATATTCGGAATGATTAGATATTGTATAGGAGGATAATATGACATTTAATTACAAAAAGGTATATATAGAAAATACATCAACAATTACAGGACCATATGAAGGAAAAGGACCATTAAAAGAATATTTTGATAAATCATATAACGATTTATATAATGGAGCGAAAACATTTGAACAAGCAGAAGCTAAATTATTAAAAGAAAGCATAGAAGTATTATTAGAAAAAAGTAATAAAACAGAAGAAAATATCGATTTGATTATAGGAGGAGATTTATTAAATCAAATAACTGCCTCAAGTTATGGCACAGAAGAATTTAATAAACCATTTTTAGGAATATATGGGGCTTGCTCTACTAGTGTAGAAGGTATTACTATCGCATCAAGCTTAATAGACTCTAATAGAGTTGATAATGTAGTAGTTTCAGTAAGTTCACATAATATGTCCAGTGAAAAACAGTTTAGAAATCCTACAGAATATGGTGCACCTAAACCAAAAACTGCAACATTTACTGCAACTGGTGGAGCGAGTATCTTATTAACTGATAAAAAAACTAATATAAGAGTAGAATCATCTACAGTAGGAAAAATTACTAATGCTCATATAAAGGATCCTTTCAATATGGGAGCGGTGATGGCACCAGCTGCTGCGGATACAATCTATAATCATTTAAAGGATACAAATAGAACAATTGATTATTATGATTTAGTTTTAACTGGCGATTTAGGAGTATATGGCAAAGAAATACTAATAGATTTAATGCACCAAGATTACGATATAGATATAAGCAAAAATTATGATGATTGTGGTACTATGTTATATGATTTAAAAGAACAAAAAGAAGTAATGGCTGGAGGTAGTGGACCAGTATGTAGTGCTTTAGTAAATTATTCTTATATTTTAGATGAAATGAAAAAGAAAAATTTAAAAAAAGTATTATTAGTAGCTACCGGGGCAATGTTCTCACCAACATTTGTATATCAAAAACAAGATATATTATCTACTGCGCATGCAGTTAGTTTGGAGGTGGTATAATGGTATATTTATATTCATTTCTATTTTGTGGAGCTGTATGCTTAATTGGTCAAATAATTTTAGATAATACCAAACTTACTGCGGGACATATTACTTCAATTTTCGTTGTCGCAGGAGCCGCATTAGACACATTTGGAATTTATGATAAAATAATAAATATTGTTGGAGGAGGTGCGCTTCTTCCTATAACAAGTTTTGGTCATTCCTTAATACATGGTGCACTTGCTAGAGCGGAACAATTTGGTTTTCCTGGATTAATGATGGGAATGTTTGACTTGACTGCCTCAGGAATAACTGCTGCAATAATATTTGCATTTATATTTGCTCTTATTTTTAAACCAAGAGATTAAAAAAATATTCACAAAAACTGTGAATATTTTATTTTTCAATATTGGAAAGTTCAATAATTAAATCCATATTATCATCTTTAGCCATAATATTTTTATGAATTGTTTTACACTTATCGCACTTATAAATAATTTTATAACTATCTTTAAATTTTTCGATTCCTATAGGTCTCAATATTCCTAAACACTCACAAGCTCTATCTCCTGGATTTATATCTACATGTTTACTACATAAACAAAAATTACAATGATCTCTGGCGCTATATTTTAAAGGTTCAACATTTTTACCACAATTTTCACAAATAAACTTTTCATCTTTCATAGTAAATTTTTTCATCTAATCACCTAATATCATTATAACATCAAATAAATTATTTGTCATAAATAGTATTTTTTAGTATAATAAAAAAGAAGATTTGGATTGTGATAATATGGAATATGAAGTAAAAATAAATGAATTTGAAGGACCTTTAGATTTATTATTACATTTAATAAAAGTATCTAAAGTGGATATTTGGGATATAAAGATAGAAGATATTGCTAATCAATATTTAGATTACATAAATAAAATGCAAGAAATGAATTTAGATATTGCTAGTAGCTATTTAGTCATGGCAAGTGAATTAATAGAAATGAAATCTCGTATGTTACTTCCAAATAACAAAGAACAATTAGAAGATGAAGAGGAAATAGATCCTCGTGAAGCCTTAATTAATAGATTAATTGAATATCAAAAATATAAAAATGTAACAAAAGATTTTAGAAATTTAGAAAACATAAGACATGAAATATATACTAAAGCTCCTGAAAATTTAAAGGACTATAATGATGAAAACATCGTTTTAAAATCCGATGTTTCCCTAGATGATTTACTTGATGCTTTTCACAAATTCTTACAAAGAAAAGCTCTAGAAAAACCATTAAAAACTAATATAACCAAAAAAGAAATAACAGTAGAACAACGAAGAACAGCAATAAAGAATATTTTAAAAGAGAAAAAGAAAATAGATTTTTTTGAATTGTTTGATGTTATAACTAAAGAATATGTAGTAGTAACATTTTTGGCAGTATTAGAAATGGCTAAAAAACAAGAACTATATATAAAACAGGAAAATAATTTTGATAAAATAATATGTGAGGTAGTAGAATGAATAAAGAAGCTATAATAGAAGGATTATTATTTGTAGTAGGTGATGAAGGATTAACCATAAAAGCAATTTCTGAAATATTAGAAACAGATGTCGAAGAAACTAAAGAATTATTAAAAAATTTACATAATAAATATGAAGAAGATGATAGGGGAATAAAATTATCATATTTAGGAGATTCATTTAAACTTACTACCAAAAAAGAACATAAAGAATACTATAAAAAATTAATAGAAAGTCCTGATTCTAATATGTTAAGTCAAGCAGCTTTAGAAGTGCTTGCTATAATCGCGTATAATGCTCCAATAACTAGAATAGATGTAGATGAAATAAGAGGAGTATCTTCTTCTCAAATGATTAGAAAATTAGTAGCTAAAGGTTTAGTTAAAGAAGTTGGTAAATCAGATAAACCAGGAAGACCAAATTTATATTCAACAACAAGCGAATTTTTAGATTATTTTGGTCTAGCAACAATAGAAGATCTTCCTAAAGTAAATGAACTAACAATTAAAGAACCAATAGAGGAAGAAGTAGATTTATATAATTCTAAATATAAAGAAAATAATGAATAAAAGTATTTTCAAATATAATAAAATTATGATACAATACTTTTATGCGGGAGTGGCGGAATGGTAGACGCGAAGGTCTCAAACACCTTTGGTGAATAACCGTGTGGGTTCAAGTCCCATCTCCCGCACCATATGCTATCAAACTTGAACTTTTATGGTTTGAGTTTTAATTTGTTTTAAAGTTTGATATAATATTTATACGGATTTAATTTGGAAAAACATTGGTTGTTTGATTTACTAAAATTGTTTTATTAAAGAAGGTGGATATTATTAGAATATTAGTTGTTACGGATATAGATAATCCTGGTTTAAAGGAAGATTGTTTTATAGCTAAATCATTTATCAATGATGGTCATCATGTAACTATAGCTAGACAAGATTACGATGAAAAGTTGGACGAATTATATGATGTTATATTGTTAAGAAATATATGGCATTTGGATAGCAATGAATACATAAAATATAAAGACAATATCTTAAAGTTAAAACAGAGATTGAAAGAGAAAAAAATACCTACTATAAATTTATATAGTAGATTTGATGATGAAGGAAAATTATATTTAGTAGAATTATATAACGAAGGATATCCAGTAATACCAACATCAAGCGATATATCGAGTTTTAATGATTATAGTGAAGATTCTATATTTCTGTTAAAACCATTGAAAAGTTATGATGGATATGGTATTTTAGAAAAAAATAAAAAAGAGATAAGAAAAAATGAAGATTATATTATTCAACCAAAAATTAATTTTATAAAAGAAGTTGAATTTTATTTTATTAATAAACAATTTCAATTTGTATTAGAATTTGTTCCAAGCAAAAAGCCAATTTATCCTATACCAAAATTATATGATTATACCGCAAATGAACTAAATATAGCACAACAATTTGCTAATTTATGCAACGATGATTTTGTTGGGGTTCAAAGAATAGATTTTTTAAAAACATCAGATAATCAATTGTTGCTTTTAGAAATTGGTGATTCTGCTCCATACTTAAATTTAAACTCTTTAGATGAAAAGACAAGAAGTAAATTTTTAAATAATTATAAAAATATGGTTTACAATTACTTGCAACAAAAATAAAAGTTGTTGTACTTCTTCCGTAAGGACACTAAATATTTAATTGTACCCCTTGTTTTATGGGGATTTTATTATTTTTTTTAACTAAAGATAATACTGATATAGAGTTAAAATCAAAATTAGATGAAAAAATAATTATTATTCAAGTTTTTTGGACAATTAACTCTTAAAAAAAACAAAAATGATGGATATTTAATCATCATTTTTTGTTGAAGTTAAATTACTATAATATTTTGTTTTACCAGAAAGTACATCATCATAGAACTGTTGTTTCCAATGAATATAATCAATACTTTTTTTTAATTCATTTATTTTATGTTCTAACTCTTTTAATTTTATATTTAAAATTTCTTTTCTTTCAGGAATGGTTTTTTTGCCTTTCAAACATAAATCTAAGTATTCTTTCATTTCAGCAATTCCCATACCACAATTTTTAAGACAAGATAAACTATTTATCCAAGCAATATCCTTGTCATTAAAAACACGATAGTTGTTTTTATCTCTTTTTACATTAGGAACTAAACCTTCATT
>JBJEXX010000048.1:0-4498 GCA_051886215.1 Bacilli bacterium
AACAGTTTATTTATTTTGAGTGTTTTCTCTTTTTTTATGTTTTAATAATTATTCCTACATCTAGTTTACTACATCCTATATTTGTTGGAATTTGACTTTAACTACTTAATTTGTTATAATATTAACTATCCGCTTGGAAATACAGATAATTTATTTAGGGGGAAATATGGAGACATGTCAATCGGATTCATATCCGTCGATTAAGATTTTAAAATATGTTGTTTATACTATTTGTATAGTTTTATTTATTTTTTGCTATATTAAAACTGATTATTCTATAAAACAAGAAAATATAGAAAACATTATCACTATAGAGTCTAAAGAGTTATTTACATCTAGTAATATTTTGACTAAATTTACTGATAATTCAGTAGAAAATATACAATCAGAGGAAAAAAATTCCAAAAATTATAACGATGAAGTTATAGAAAAAGAAAATGATGATGTATATTTTATATATGATAATTTAACTGAACAGCAATTAACAGATAAATTAAATAGATCGTTACCATCAACTTTATCTGGAACAGGATATATTTTTGCAAAATATACAGCTAATACTGGTCTTGATCCTTATTTATCTGTTGCTATAGTATTGCATGAAACAGGTTGTAAATGGGGATGCAGTGATTTAGTTAATACGTGTTATAATGTAGGTGGTGTGAAAGGCGCACCAGGGTGTTATGGAGGTAGTTATAAAGCCTATTCATCGTTAGAGGAAGGAATAAATTCTTTTTTAGATAATCTTTATTATAATTATTATTCTAAAGGATTAACAACGCCAGAACTTATAAATCCTTATTATGCAGAAAGTACGACTTGGGCTTCAGCGGTTAATAACTATATCTATGATGTAAGAAATATGTAAAGTAGTATTATTTACTACTTTTTTAATTATTTATAAACAAATAAATGATATAATAATTTTGTGGTGATGATTATGAAAATACTAATTTTAATTTTGATAATTCTTTTTATAATGTCAATTTTAATGTTTAATATAATGATGTCTAAAAAAAATAAAGTTTATAATGCTTTTTCTAGTATGGATGTTATGTTAAAAAAAAGATATGATTTAGTTCCTAATTTAGTCAAAGTTGTTAAAGAGTTTGATAATTATGAATCCGATGTTTTACGTAATGTTACTAAATTAAGAACAACTTTACTGGAAACATCATCAACAGATGAAATATTTGAAAAAAATATGTTGTTGGAAAAAAACATAAAAACAATTTTATATATTTCTGAGAATAATCCTAAATTAAGTTCTAACCAAAATTATTTAGAATTGCAACGTTCACTAGTTGAATTAGAAAATCAAATTTCAGCCGCTAGGCGCACATACAATGCTCAAGTTACTAATTATAATAATTTTATCCAAATTTTTCCAAATAATATTTTTGCATACATATTTAATTTTAAAAAATTTGCATGGTTTGAATTTACAGAAAATTCTGATGTAAAGGTTGATTTATATGAATAATAAAAATTTTGAAAATTTTATGGGTGAATATTTAAACAATATAGAACTTTATACTAAAAGTTATATTAGTTTAAATAAAAATAATAAAAAAATAATAATTTTAATTATATTATCTTTTTTTGTAATATATTTTCTGTTATTTTTTGGATTAAATATATATGAATTAAATATTTTACTTAATATTTTGTTTATTATCTTATTGCTATTTATATATTCATATTTTATTTTTAAAGTCAATGGAACCTATAACAAAAATATTTCTAATGATATAAATAAATTGTTATATCTTGACATGTTGTCATTTTTTACAAATAAAAGTGAAAAAACTTTTTTGCCTGACAAAAGATTAAAACAAGATTATTTTTCAAATAGTAATATATTTAATCTTGATAAATTTAAATATAATGGTGAAAATTTTACTAAAATAAAATGTTTTAATAAAAGTATAATATTATCAGATATAATAATTTATAATTATAAATACAAAACTACAGTAAATAATGTATATGATAATGGTATTTACTATAAGGTTACTAAAAACAGAAAAATACCTAATACTCTTTACAAAGGTTTATATATAGAAATACCAACTATCAAAAATGATAATAGTTATGTTTATCTAATACCTAATAATTTTGATAATTTAGTAAAAAATAAGTTTAATAATATAGTTAATTTTAAGGGTGAAAGAGTTGAACTAGAAAATTCAAGTTTTGAGAAATTCTATAATGTTTATAGTAATGATCAAATAAATGCTAGATGTATACTTACTCTTTCTAAAATGGAAGATATTGTCAATATAGAAAATATTATAAAAAATGAAAAAATATTTGTATTCAGAGAGGATGGAAACTTATCTATTTTTATAGAAGATTTTACTTTGGATAAATTATTAAATCAGAAAATAAAATTAAATAAGGGTGTTATTGATCAGGATTATTTATTAAATTTTTTTAATAATGTATCAAACTTATTTAAATTAATTGATATATTTGTTGCACCTAAAAAATAATATCGAAAAAAGTATATAATTTTTGTGTTTTTCATATTCTTAATTAGGTGATTATTATATGAAAAAGCTGATTATATTTTTTCTTTTATTACTTTTTCCTTTAAATTGTTATGCAATTTCTGATACTTCAAGGTCAAGTATATTGATGGATATTGATAGTGGTCGTGTTTTATATGAAAAAGGCGCAGATGAGGAGCGCTTAATAGCATCTATTACAAAAATTATGACTGCAGTTATTGCAATAGAGAATGCTAGTGTAGATGAAATTGTAACAGTTGGTGAAGAAGTGCTTTCTATGTATGGTTCAAATGTATATGTGGAAGTTGGAGAAAAATTATCTTTGAAGGATTTGTTGTATGGACTTTTAATGAGAAGCGGTAATGATGCTGCTGTTGTGATTGCTAATTATATTTCAAAAGATGAGAAATCTTTTGTTAAATTAATGAATAAAAAGGCTAACGAATTGGGCATGACTAATACAACTTTTTCTAATTGTCATGGTTTGGATGATGATACTAAAAACTATTCTACTGCACGTGATATGGCTATACTTTCTAGTTATGCTTATCAATTAGATATATATAAAGAAATAACTAAAACAACTAAATATGAGACTAAATCTAATTTAAAAAGTTATGTTTGGTATAATAGAAATAAACTTTTAACTTTATATGATTATGCTACTGGAGGTAAAAATGGTTATACTCCAGATGCTGGTAGAACCTTAGTTACTACAGCTTCCAAAGATAACTTGAATTTAACAGTTGTAACATTGGCGGATAGCAATGAATATGATACACATATTTCTTTGTATAATTATGGGTATGATAATTATAAAAAATATAAAATTTTAGATAAAGAAAAATTTAGTATAGAAAATGATGATATAAAAAATGCATATATAAAAAATGATTTTTATTATCCTCTAACAGAAGATGAAAGTAATAAAATTAATACAAAAGTAAAAATTACAAAAATGAATAATTATAATAATAATGAT
The DNA here is from genome assembly GCA_051886215.1 of Bacilli bacterium. GTDB lineage: Bacteria > Bacillota_I > Bacilli_A > RF39 > UBA660 > JBJEXX01. The sequence goes on from JBJEXX010000048.1 coordinate 3,496, forward strand.
AAAATAGGTACAGTGTCAGTATATTTAAATGATAAAAGAATTTATGAAGAAAATATTTATATAAAAGTAAAAGAAAAAAATAAAATTATTAATTGGTTTAAAAAAATCTTTTAAAAGTTATCTTTTTATGATAATCTTTAAACAGGTGATATTATGGAACGTTTACAAAAGTTGATTGCTCAATCTGGATATTGTTCTAGAAGAAAGGCAGAAGAATTAATAAAGAATAGTAAAGTAAAAGTTAATGGAAAAATAATTACTGAGTTAGGTACAAAAGTAAATAGTTCAGATCAAATATTTATTGACAATAAATTATTATCTCAAGATGAAAAATTATATTTTTTATTAAATAAACCTCGTGGTGTTATAAGTAGTTCTAAAGATGACAAAAATAGAAAAACGGTTGTAGATCTTATTGAAACAGATAAACGTATATATCCTATTGGTAGACTTGACTATGATACAACTGGTATTCTTTTACTTACTAACGATGGTGATTTTGCGAATGAAATGATGCATCCTAGTAATGAAATAGATAAAGTTTATATTGCGAAAGTTAATGGTATATTAAAAGGGAAAGAAATAAATCAATTAAAGTATGGAGTTATCATTGATGGTAAAAAAACTTCTCCCGCAAAAGTAAAATTACGTAAGATTGATAAGAAAAATAATACTTGTATTGTGGAACTTATAATTCATGAAGGAAGAAATCATCAAGTTAAGAAAATGTTTGAAGCAGTAGGTTTTGAAGTTTTAAAATTAAAACGTGAGAAATTTGGTTTTTTAACTTTGAAAGGTCTTAATTCAGGAGAATATAGAAGTTTATCAAAAAAAGAGATAAGTAAGTTGCATGATTTAGCGGTTAATTCAAAATAATTTTTAATGTTTAGGAAAAGTTTAACTTTTTCTTTTTTATTTATAAGGAAAGTGCGTTTTTTTAGAAAAGATATTGACGAACATAAGTTTTATATGTATAATATAAATACAAAAATAACATGGTGGT
>JBJEXX010000049.1:0-18027 GCA_051886215.1 Bacilli bacterium
TACTATTTAGGAATCCTATAACAGTTTCTTCTAAATCATCAACTAATTTAATTTTAAATTCAGTTCTTGAATCTTCTATAGTTCCTACCATATTTTTACCTCCAATTATTGCTAAATTAATCATATCACATTTCCTAGTATTTTCCTAGTAAATTTCCTAGTATTTTTAGAATTCAATAGTTTTATTTTTTAAGACACGTTGTGAACTAAATTTATTAATTGTCTAAGTTATATGTTATAATTTAGATAAGCAAATTTATTTAGTTAGGAAGTGATAACATGACAACAAAAGAATTAACAAATTTTTATGGTTTTTTAGAAGATTTATCTACATATAATAATTTTCCTATTGAAGAAGAAGATTTTTTGAATAAAATAAAATCGTTAAAAAAAGAGTATAGAAATGCAAATATAGAAATTCCAAATGAAATTAAAATGACTAAAAACACTTATGATTTCAGAAGTGAAATGCAAAAGATGGGCGGATATAAAGAAAGAAGAGAAAGACTTAAAGAAATAATTTATCCTTTGATTGATTTTAAAGAAGAAAATGAAGAATGGATTCTTAATAAAGAAAAAATATCTCAAAGCGAATTAAACAACTTTATAAAAAATAATAATTATACATTAAAAACCACATATGGTGACTTGAAAAATATTTCTTTAAATTCTAAATCTGGTGGAAGTGGTATTGTTTATTTTGGAACTTTAAATAAAACTGATGTTGCTATAAAATTCATGTTAAATACAGATTCAAAAAAGAAAAAAAGATTTTTATGTGAGTTTATTAATGTAATAATGGGAATTGACAATTACGAAAATATAGTAAAACAATTTTTTTATGAAGAAATAAAGATTAACAATCAAAAAGTGCCAATAATTGTTATGAAAAAATATATTAATCATTTAGAATATAAAGAAAAAATATCTCAAGATGAATTAATTTCTTGTTTTTCTCAAATTACACATGCTGTTCAAAAATTACATAATAATGGAATTATACATAGAGATTTAAAACCACAAAACATTTTGATTGATGAAGAAAATAAATTAAATATTTCCGATTTTGGAATAGCATATTATAACAATGAATTATATGAATTAACTGGAAACACAGAAAAAAGCGAAAGATTAGCAAATTTTGATTTTTCTGCTCCTGAACAAAGAAATAGTAATTTAGAACCTACTAAAGCTACAGATATATATGCAATAGGACAAATTATGTATTGGCTTGTTTATGGTTATACACATAAAGGTACTCACAGAAAAGCAATAACTGAAAAATATAGTGGTCCAAGAATGGATATTTTAGATAATATTATTGATAAATGTATATGTAATGACCCAAAAGATAGATATCAATCGATTGAAGAAATTTACAAGGATATTAAAATTGTTGCAAGTCATTCAAAACATACGTTACAAACAAATACTATTAAAAAGCAAAAATTAGATACAATAGAAGTAAAGGAAAGACTAACAGACATAATTAACAATATTGCTTTTACAGTAAATTATGATGAGTTTGGGAATGAATATTTATATCGTTCATTTAAAACATATAATGAATTTAATAAAGGAATGATATTAGAATTTATAAAAAACATACCTGAAAAAGCGAAAAATCTATTATTTTATGATGAAGTATATTTTTCTGATTTTTGTAATGGAACATTTGATGATCAAAGAAAATTAAAAAAAGAATACTTTATTAATTTATATGAGTTATATATTCAAATAAAAGATGATGATGAAATGCTATCTCCATTTTTAACATATATTATTAAAACATTAAATGATAATTGTTTTGAACTACCATTTTAATTTACTTTAATATGCAAAATCATTCTTATTACGATATAATTAATACATCAAATACAAACGAATTTGTTTATCGAAAGTGTGCATTACCCCTTTGGTAATCGCTCCATTAGAAAATAATGTCGAACTTTGTCGAGTTCGATTTTTTTAATATATAAAAGAGTTAGACTTAATATCCAACTCTATCTCTTATAAAATTATCGTACAACCAATCTACTTGATATAGGCACTCTAAAAGAGTCTCTTCTAATTCTTTTTTAGACATTGATTTTATATATTTTCGCATTTTTATTTCTAATTCTTGTTCATATTCTTCAACTTTTCTATTATGTTCATCAATTTCATCCATAAACTGTTTTGCCTTTTCAGGAAAAATTGCAAAATATAATGCTACCATATGTTTGCAAACAATTTTCGTTCCTTCAGCATGTGGGCAATTACAGTATGAATTCTTTTTAGGATGTTCTATATCAATAGTAACGTCATACACTTTATTACTTCCCTTAACTTTTCCAGAGTATTTGGAGTTTTCTATGTGTTTAAAAGAAATAATTTTTTTATTTTTAAAATAGTCATAGCCTCTAAATTGAGATTGTAAGCTAGCACTTCTATATAATTCCATCTTATATCACCTATCACCTTAATTTAAATTTGATTCATCAATCAAAGGAACAATATCTATTGCAGGTTCTTCGTAGGGATGTACTTCTTTTAATTTAGAAATTATTGTTTTAACTTTATCTATATCACAAACAAATTCTAATTTTTCTTCTTCTACAAACTCTAGTTTGTTATTTTTACCAATATATGGATTAGCATTATCGTTCGGTTTAAATGTCCCAACACTTTTTACTGAACTTGTGCAATATTCATAATTCCCAATAACACCCGCACCTGATTCACATACTACATTTCTAACTTTTTCTACATTTTCTATTGGTATTGTCACAAATATTTTTACTCTATTAATGTTTATATTCATTCTGAATCTTCCTCCAATCTTTTTTCTATATCTTCAATACTTGGTAAAGTGTTTTCTAAAAACTCTGGTATTTCTGATAAAATTTTATATTCACTTACGCCAATTGGTTTATTGATATCCTTTAATGCTAATTCAGCAGTTACTCTTTTCTTATCTTTACATAGCAGTATTCCAAATGTTGGATTATCATTTTTGTCTTTAATATATTTATCAACAGCACTTAAATAAAAATTAAGCTTCCCTGCATATTCGGGTTTAAATTCGGTTGTCTTTAATTCGATTACAACGTAACTTCTAACTTTTAAATTATAAAATAATAAATCTAAATAATAATCCTCATTTTCAATTTCTAAATGATATTGTCTTCCGACGAATGCAAATCCATTTCCAAGTTCTAATAATAATTTGGTTATATTAGCAGTTAGTTCTCTTTCAATATCTAATTCTTTCAAATCCTTATCAGCAGTTATAAAATCAAATATGTAGGGATTCTTTAGCAACTCTTTTGCTTGTTCGTTATTGGGAGATGGCAATGTTTCATCAAAATTAGTTGTTTTATTTTCTAATAATGCCTGTCTTTCATATAATTTACTTGCTATTTGATGAGTTAATATTGAAACAGACCAACCATTTTCTATTGTTTCTTTTGCATACCACTTTCTGATTTCTTTATCTTTAACTTTATCTAATAATACCTGATTATGATTCCAAGACAATTTTGCAAGGACTCCTTGCAAAAATTCATCGTTATCAAATTCAGTAGCAAATTTTTGCATATATCTTAAATTTCTTGCTGACATACCTTTTAATGTAGGAAACTCCATTTTTAAATCTTTTGCTAAAGTATCTATAAAAGATGAACCCCATTTATTGTTTTCAATTAGTTTTAAACAAATATTGTAATACATTCTTCTTTAGCTTTTTCAGAATCAAAAAAAATCTTATTTTCATTTTCATCATATAATCCTGCCCATTCCGCATCTTCAATATATTTATCTGATATTGCAAGATTTTTTAAAGTTGTAAATACCTCTGCTTCGTTTAAATATTTATTATCAATGAAGTACTGAATATAACCACTAATTTTCAATTTGTCTTCATCAGTTAAATTTTTATTTAAGATAAGTGAATAATAAGTTAAATATGCTTCTTTTTCAGAAACTCCTAGTTGTTTCAACTTTTTTTACAGCTTTAATATATTGTTCATCTTCCACAAATGATAAACTTTTTGCTTCTTTCAAAAAATTCTCACAAGAAAAAGTTATTTTATCATTATATGGATTTTCTTCTTTAACAATCGTGTATGGCATATAAATAAAACTAGCAATACTTGCTGATACATATATACAAAGTAAAGTTTTTCCAATATTTGCCCTTTTTGATTTATTATCATTTGAATGAAAATATTTAGAATTCTTCATAAAAGCACATCCTTTATATAATGTATTATAAAATATATAAAGTAGATAGTAAACAATTCCAATAAAATATATATTTATTTATTGTTAAATTATAAAATAATACTACATATATATAATAATCATTATTTTTTCTAAAAAAGAATATAATTCCAATTATTCTATACATTAATATTTTTATATTCTTTTATTCCAAATTTCATTAAAATTAAATATAAAATTATAGAAACTATAGTTATAAAAAGTACATGTAATACTAATAATAAATCTAATTTTATATAATCACTTAAAAATACTATTAATAAAATACTACCTATAAAAATACCTATTCCAATAAAAACAGAAATCATTGAACTCATACTTTGTTTTACTACTTCTGTATCATTAGTAAAGTTCATTTTAGGATATTTTAAATTAATAATTAACCCAATATTAGCGCTTATAAAAATAGTTAGTAGACCTATTAAAAGTATTAAAATAATATAAAATAAACTTGGTCTAAATTTTATAAAAAATAAAATACTACTAAAAAGTAAAAATGGTAATTCAATCATAAAACAAGTAATTATTTTTGAATTTAATATTGTCTTTTCTTTAATTGGTAAACTCTTAGTAATATTCATAGTCTTCCCTTCTAAAGAAATACTAGAAGATGAAATTGAAGTCATTGATCCTACAAATAAAATCAAGAAATAGAATAATACTGGTAAAGATAAATCAGAACTAACTCCATAATTTGCTAGAACCATATCAAAAATACCTTTTCCTTTAAAACATAAATATATAGATACAATGACGCTTAACAATAATCCAAGCGAAGTATTAAACATATATACTGGTGAATAAAAATATCTTTTTAATTCTTTTCTTACTAATGAAACAATTGGTTTTCTTTTAATAATAGTTTTATTTTTATTATTTGTTTTTTTACTTATACTTGTTTCTTTAGAACTAGAAATAATAGAAAAATAGAATTTTGCTCCTATTAAAATAAATAATATAAAAGAAACTATATTTACTAATAATAATTTTACTAATTCTAATAATTTAAATTGTGTTATTAAATTAATATATAATCCTAATGGATAATAAATACCTGTTAAGATATCATTAATACTAGTCGCTTTTGAAGCTATATCTTGTATAAAATTTTCTAAATTCATACTAAAATAAAATATTCCTAAAAATACAATAGTAGAAAGTAATGTCTGAATTATTTTTTTTGATTTAAATTTAGCAGAAGAAGATTTTATAATATAACCTAAAATACTAGATATAACAGTTGGAATAATAGGAATTAATATAGTCATTAATAATGATATAAAATAAAAACTAACTCCTGGTCTTTCAAAATAAATAAATATTACAAAGGCTGGCAATAAAAACATTAAATTATATATATATTGAAATAATAATAACTTAAATATTCTTACAAATAGTATTTGAGATTTCTTAATAGGAAGTGAAAATAATAAATCATTATCTTTTGCTTCAAATAATATACCTTGAGATTTATATATTCCCTCAATAAAAGTCATTATAGTTACTAGCATAATAAACATACTTAACATAATATAAGTTAATTTAAAAGGTGCTAGTTTTTCAGCAATCATATATGCATATGTTCCAATAGAAATACCTACAACGATAAACAAAAAGATAGGAAATAATATCTTTTTTAGTTTACTAGAGTTTCTTTTAGTAGAATATTTAAACATATTCATATCTTGACTAAGAGCTGCTTTTAACAAAGACAACGTTTTCATTATTTTTCTCCTAACTCAAGGAATACTTTTTCTAGTGAAGAATCTCCCTTAATATCTTTCATTTTTCCTATTTTAACAATATTTCCATTTTTGATAATAGCAACTCTATCACATAATTTTTCAGCAACATCCAAAATATGAGTAGAAAAGAAAATTATTTTTCCTTCTTTAGTCATTTCTTTCATTACATTTTTAATATCAAAGACAGCTTTTGGATCTAAACCAACAAAAGGTTCATCCATTATTAGTACATTCGGATTATGAGCAAGAGCAGCCATTAACGCTACTTTTTGTTTCATACCATGAGAAAAAGAAGAAATATCATCATTTAATTTACTTTCCATTTCAAACATTTTAGAATATTTCTCGATATTTTCTTTTCTAATTTCAAATGGAGTATCATACATATCACAAACAAAATTAATAAAATCAAGTGCGGTCATATTTTCATAAAGATCTGGATTATCTGGTACATAAGCCATTTCTAATTTACATCCCATTGGATCTTTTTTTATAGATTTATGATTAATAAAAATATCTCCTTCTTCAAAATCAAGTATTCCTACTAAAGATTTAATCATCGTAGTCTTACCGGCCCCATTATGACCAATAAATGCAAATATCTCTCCATCTTTTATATCAAAACTAATATTATTAATTGCTCTCTTTTCTCCATTATAAGTTTTACTAACGTTTTTAATTTCTATCATTTTTATCATCTTCCTTTTTTTATTTGATTATTAGTTGATTACTTAAAACACTATCTAACCTTCTTTATACCAGAACCTATTGCCTCACCAATTAGCATTCCTAGACCCAAAAATATTCCTAAATGTCCATCATCAAATAAATTTCCTAGTAAAAGACCAATACTCATTCCTATACACATTCCTTCATTAATATAAGTACCCTTTTCTGATTTTTTATTTTCTTTATTACAATTAACTACAATAATCGCAATAGAAATTCCCATTATTATAAATGGTAAAGCCGCTAATACAAAATCTTTCATAATTAATTTCCTTTATTCTAGTTATTTTTCCATCTTTTTAAAGTTGGAAATAATTTTTCGCAATGTTCTTTCATCTCTTCATTAGTCATACCTGCTTGTGCGCCATACTCTGAACACATTTCTATATATTCTTCCATTGATACTTTATCTATAAATTCACCATTTTGATAACAATATTTACAATAATCATTATTAATACTTCCATCTTTGTTTGTTCCTAATTGTTCATTTGAAGTGATAGGCATACCACAACTTTGACATATTTTATCTTTCATATTTTTCTTCCTTTCTAACATTTCAAAATTTAATAATATTAAAATGATGTTTTATTTTTTTCTAAAAAATTAATTTTAATACTTCCTACTCCACCATTAATATCTAGTTTATTACTTCCTGAACCATAGGTAATATCATCACTTATATTTTTACCATCAATTGTTGTAGAACCTAAACCTTTATCCAGTGTTATAGTGTAGTCATCAGGATTACCTAAAAGAGATAAATCAATTTCCCCAACTCCAGAATCAATTTTATTATCTCCACTTAATTTAGATGTTATTGATAATTTACCTACTCCCATATCTAAATCTAAATTATGAATACTACTAGAATCAATTATCATTTTTCCAGTACAACCATCAATTGAAGCATTATCTAATACTGTTAAATTAGATATTTTAACTTTGCCTGCACCTAAATATAAATTTAGTTCTTTAGAAGATAAATTATAAATTTTTACTTTGCCAGCTCCTGATTCAATAGCTACTTCTTCAAAGATTAAATCTTTAGGAACATATATTATTAATTCATTATTTTTATTATGATGAGATAAACGATGTTTTCTTTCTGTAATATAAAATTTATTTTTATCTTGCTTACTATTTATATATTTATTATTGCTTTCTATCTTTAAATTTTTTCCCGTTTTAATTGTGATATTACTACTTGAAATATTAATATCTAAAAGTAATGTATTCTTATCTATTTCCAAATTGTCTAATTTTTCTTTAATACTTTGATTATCACTATCTAATAAATTACCAAGAAATGAAGCGCCATACATAATTCCTAAAATAATATTAAGAATTAAGAATAGAGCTAATGCAATCGCTAAATTTTTAATAATTTTTTGAGTATTACTCATTTTATTTCAACTCCTCCAAATATTGAAGTTGCATTAATATAAATTGTATACTTATTATCTTTTGTTTTAGTTTTTCTTTCATCAGATACACCACCGAAAATTGGCGTTGAATTAATTTTGATATTTACGTTTTCTGGTACATATATAGTAATACCACCAAAAATAGCACTAGCGTTTATAACGTTATCTTCTTTTATAATAGATTCTGTTAAATCACATTTTACACTACCAAAAACCGCAGTTAAAGAACATCCATCAAATTTTTCTTCACTAAAATCAACTGTTTGCCCACCAAATGTAGCAACATATTCTTTACTACCATTTTTATTTAATTTTTTTATTTCTTTTCTTACTTTACTATTAAATGTATCTTTAAAAATAAAAGATAAACCCACAATAATTAAAATAGCTGGTATCATCAATTTCCAAATTAAATCAAATGATATATAATCTTGACAACCTAAAAGTAAACAAATACCAATTGCAAGTCCAATTAAATTACCTGTTTTATCTTTTTCTTTAAATAATCCTATAAATGAAGGAACTATAATAAATAATGTCCACCATCCATCAAAGAAAATATCAATATCTGTTATATCAAGTGCATTTAAACCAAATATTACTCCTAATACTATTAAAACTAATCCCCATAAATAATTACTTACTCTATTCATACAAATCTCCTTTTCTAATTTATTTCACTTTCGCTTGGCATTATAATAGCCGATACAATATATGCCAGAACTCCAGTACCAGCACAAAATACAAGTAAAAGCCAAATCAATCTAACGATTGTTGAATCAATATTAAGATATTCCGCTATTCCTCCACATACTCCAAATATTTTTCTACCATTTTCTATTCTATATAATTTTTTCATCTTATATCTCCTTCTTTGGGTAACACCCACTTATTATTTGGATTTTCTTCTAATAACATTAATGCTTGAAATTCATAAGATAGTAAGTCTTCTATTTGACTATCCGTCAAACTAATGGTGTCATTCGCTACTAAAGTAGCAATTCCATGACAGAAAATCCACATTTTAGTATGAAAATCTTTAATATCACTTTCTTCTAAATTAGTACTTATTTTAATTAATTTTTCTATTCTCTCATAATCTTCACCAGCTTTTGAAATAAAAGCATTGGGTGATAGACCTATTTCACTCATAAATAAAGTTTGAAACAACTTTTTCTCTTTTTTAGCAAATTTTATATAATTAATTCCTACTTGTTTATATTTAGGTATATCCACAATTGTATTATCTAATAAGAACCGATAGAAATACTTTTCAATTTTTTCATACAACTCCTTTTGCAATTCTTCTACATTTTTAAATTGATAATATATTGGTCTAATCGAGCATTTTAATTTATTTGCAAGTTCCCGATTACTTAGTTTTTCCATTCCATATTCTCTTACAATAGAAAAAGCCGAATCTAATATCATCTCTTTTGAAATCTTAATTTGAGTTGGCATTATTATCTCCTTTCTTAAATCTAATAATATTGTATCACATGATACATTATTTGTATATACCCTTTTTATAATCAATATTTAAAAGAAAAATCACTATAGAAAAATAAAAAGATGATAACCATCTTCTTTTATTCAACTAATTCATTATTACATAATTTTTTATACTCGTTATTACTACTCAACAATTCTTTATGAGAACCACTATCTATTATTCTACCATCATCTAACATAAATATCTTATCACAATTAACTATTGTAGATAGTCTATGCGCAATAATGATGATTGTATAATCACCTTTTAAATTGTCAATAGCATTCTGTATTTTAGATTGTGTTTCATTATCTAAAGCACTTGTTGCTTCATCAAATAATATTATTTGTGTATCTTGAATTAACGCTCTAGCTATTGCTAGTCTTTGCCTTTGACCACCAGATAAATTTACTCCACCTTCCCCGACAATCGTATCATATTTATCAGGCAAATTATCTATATATTCATCTAAACACGCCAATTTACAAGCCCTCTTTATTTCTTCATCAGTAACATCATTTCTCACTAATTGAAGATTTTCTTTTATACTCATATTAAATATATAAGGATTTTGATTAATAATAGTAATATTTCCCCTAATAGATTTTTCATCCAAATCATTAATATTTTTACCATCTATGAAGATTGTTCCTGAATTTATATCATATAATTTACACAAAAGATTAAAAATAGTTGTTTTTCCACTTCCACTTTTACCAACTAATCCATAGGTTTTTCCACTATTAATTTTAAGATTAAAATCTTTCAAAACTAAATTTTCATTATATCCAAAAGAAACATTTTTAAATTCAAAATCACCATTAATATGTTTTAATTCTTCTTTACCAAATTTTTCTTTTTTAAACTCACTTCCATCAATAATTGAAAATATTCTTTCACAAGAAATGTTAAAGTTTTTGCATTCTTCTAATAAATCAGAAACAATAGACATCATATCAGTTAAAACTGAATATCTATAATTATATAAAGCTAACGCAACCGCTATTGTTATTACATTTTGTTTTATTAATAATATTAAAATTACTACAGATCCAGCTTCAAGAAAACTCTTAAACCAACCAATATATAAATTGTATTTCATATCTATATTTCGCTTTTCAAAGAATTTATTATTCTGCATAACTATTTTTTCATCAAGTTTTTTCATAAAACTTTCTTTAGCAAAAAGCATTTTTATATCTCTTGTACCACGTACTAATTCACTTGCTAAACCTGATACTGAATCACTTTCTTTTCTAAATTCTTTTTCCTTTTTACCAACTTTTTCATTTTTTATATAATTAAAAATAGTTAATACCATCGCCGCTAAAAAGTAATATAAAAACATATGATAATTTATTATTAATATTGCAATAAATGATCCTATTATAGATAAAAACTTTATTAAAGTAACAACTCCACCAGTAAAAATATGTGACATATTGTCAGTATCACTACCCAATCTTCTAACAAATGTACCACTTGTATTCGCATCCAAATCGCTCTGTTCTATTTTAAGTATTTCTCTACCAAGTTTCATTTGAATATTCTTTATTGTACCTCTTCTAAAAATTTGATTATTTTTCCTTATAAAAAATGTTTTTATATCCTCAATTAAGTATATTGCTAAAATAACTCCTAACATATACAAAGCTTGTTCAAACTGAGACTCAGTAAAATTAACAATAAATTTTGAAGTAAATAAAGGAATTGCAACATTTGTAAATATTCCAAATAAACTAAATAATAATATTTTTATTAAAGCAGATTTATTGTCTTTACCAAATTTCTTATATACTATTTTTAAATTTTTAAAAGTTTCTTTCATTTCATATCTCCATACTACATTATTTATTATTTTATTTGCTTTTTATTATTCTTTTTTAACTTTAATAAATCAAAAGGTAATACCGCCAATAATACAAGAATTATTATATATAACCATTGGTTTAACATTAAAGGTTTTGTATTTGCTACTTTATTAAAAAATGGTACATACATATATATTAATAAACCAATAAAAATTCCAAAGTTAACAAAAAATGATATTTTGTCTTTAAAACTATCAATAAAATTATTTATAGTTAACTTATCATTTTTTAATTGATAAGCTATTAACATAATTGATAAAACTAAAATAGAATATGCGATAGTTATAGATAAATTAGTATCTATATTATTTCTTATAAGTAATATATAAGTAATAAAAACAACAAAATATATTAATAAACCTTGTAAAATACTTTTAATAGTATCTTTAAAGCTTAATATAGATTCATTTATATCTCTTGGTTTTTCATTCATAATACTTGATGAAGGTTTTATTCTTTGAAAAATAATAGATGATGTTGGATCAATTAATAATTCTAATAACATTACATGAATTGGCAATAATAAAGTTGGTAATTTAAATATAGGAACAAACAAAGATAAAAGCGCAATAGGAATATGTATTGCAAGAATATAAGATATGGCTTTTCTGATATTTTTGTATATATTTCTACCATTTTCAATTGACTTTACTATAGTATTAAAATTATCGTCCAACAATATTAAATCAGCAGACTCCTTAGCAACATTAGTACCTCTATTTCCCATGGCAATACCTACATTAGCTTTTTTCAAAGCTGGTGCATCATTTACTCCATCCCCAGTCATTGCAACTATTTGTTTATTTTTTTGTAAAGCATTTACTATTCTCATTTTATGATTAGGATAAACTCTAGCAAATATATTAACTGTTTTTACTTTTTCAAATAATTCATCATCACTCATTTTTTCTAACTCTATCCCGGTAATAACTTCGTCACTATGATGAATATTTAACTTTTTAGCAATCCCTTTTGCAGTATCTCCACTATCACCTGTTATCATAACAACTCTAATTCCTGCAGAATAACATTTTTCTAAAGATGATTTTACTCCATATCTAGGAGGATCATATAAAGCAACTAATCCTTCAAAAGATAAATTTGTTTCTTTTAAACTATTAGGGACTTCTTTTAAATTATCTTTCCTAGCAACTGCTAAAACTCTATATCCTTCACTAGAAAATTGATGAATTTTATTTTTTACTAAATTTAAATCTTCTGAACTTAAATTACATAATGGTAAAACATTCTCATAAGCTCCCTTTACACATAATAAACTATCATTCCATACTTGACCCATCATCTTTGTTTCTGCAGTAAAAGCAAATTCTTTTGTTATATTAGAAGTTATTTTAAAGTCTTCTTTCTTTTTACAATAATCTTTAATAGAAATTTCCATTGGATCATAAGCAACTATTGGACATGCATAATATAAAGTTTCTAAAAAAGTAGAACTTACTTCATAAACTTCTTGAACCTTCATCTTATTTTCTGTTAAAGTACCTGTTTTATCAGTACACAATACATTAACAGTACCTAAAGTTTCAATTGTTTTCATATTTCTTGTTAAAGTATTCTTTTTAGTTAATTGCCATGCTCCCATTGCTAAAAAAACAGTTAATACAACAGGTATTTCTTCTGGTATTGTTGCCATAGCAATTGTTATACCTGCTAATATAGATTCAACTATTCTTTCTTCGAACATCAATTCCGGATGATTAAAATAATTTATTATTAAAGTTAATAAAAATATTAAACCACTAATAATAGTACAAACTAAAACTAATTTTTTTATTTGTTTTTCAAGAGGAGTTTTTTCTTGTTTTACAAAAGCTAAAGACTCACCAATAATTCCTAATTCTGTTTTATTTCCAACTGCTGTTATTTTAATAATTCCCATACCATTTGTTACATTGGTTCCAGAATAACACATATTTAATTTAAAATAATTATTAGTATCATCTTTAGTATTTTTATAAACTATCTCTGATTCCCCTGTTAAAGATGATTCATTAACACCCAAACTTTGAGCATACAATACCTCTCCATCAGCTGGTACTTTATCACCTTCTTCTAATAAAACAATATCCCCCACTACTACCTCATTACTAGAAATAGTTATTTTCTTATTATTTCTAATAACTTGGACATTCAAAGAAGTCAACTTATTTAATTCTTCTAAAGCCTTATCTGTTTTATTTTCTTGTATAAACTCTATAAAACATACTCCTATTACAAATACTAACATTATAATACCATCAGTATATTCACCTACTATAAAGTATACACTTGCCGCTAATATCAATAATAAAAACATTGGTTCTTTAAATATTTCTATAATTTTTAATAATAAGGATTTTTTCTTTTTTTTAGATAATTCATTAGTACCATTATTTTCTCTTGATAATACTACTTCTTTATCATTTAAACCTTTAAATTTATTTATAAAATGATCAATATTCTTTTTCATAAAGTTGCCTCCAAGAATAAATATAGTCACTATACTATAATTAATTATAACATAATTTTAATATATATTAAAATAATATGCTATTATATAAATAAGAGTTCAATATTAATAAATATTAATATTTAATATAGTTGCTACTTTGTTGATTATGCTAAGCTAAAATATAATTTTTATTACAAAAAATAAAAATACACTTAAAAGTCAAAGGAGATATTATGGATTTTGAATTATTTGAAAAATCTTTAAAAGACAAAGATTTAAGTTTATTTAAAAAAATTAAAAAAACTAATTTGCACAATCATGCACTACTCAGTGCTAATCAAAATATATTTTATAAGCATTTTAAAAGAAAAATTCCAAATTTTATTAAAGCTACAAATATTTCATCATTTAATGATTTCGTTAATACAAACTTAATTGATTTAATTAGGAACAAAAAAACTCAATTTGAATTATACGAGCTATCAATACTTACTGCTATAGAAAGTGGAATAACCATATTTGATATGTGTGTTGATTACAAAACCGTTTATAAATTATTTGATAATTCTATTTCAAATTATGTTAAAGAAATTAAAAAATTAAAAAAGAAATATTCAAAGAAAATAATATTACATGTTGATTTAGGAATAAGTAGAAATAGTTATAAAAAAGAAGATTATAAATTAATAAAACGACTCATAGATACAAGAGAATTCAATGGAATTGATTTATATGGAGATGAACTATCTAAAGATATAAGAGTATTTAAAAAAATATATAGATATGCAAAAAAGAAAAAACTAATATTAAAAGCCCATGTTGGAGAATTCGGAAATGCAAAAAGTATAAAAAAAGCAATAAAAGTATTAAAAATAAATATGGTACAACATGGAATTAGTATAGTAAATAATAAAAATGTTATAAAATATGCCAAAAAAAAGAAAGTAATATTTAATATTAGTATAACCAGTAATATATTATTATCTCGTGTAAATGATGTTAAAAAACACCCAATTAGAAAAATGTTTGATTCTGGTTTAATAGTTACTATAAACACTGATGATGAATTAATATTTAATAGTTCATTATTTAATGAATTTGTTTTATTATATGAAAATAATATTTTTAATTGTAAAGAATTATACAAAATAATACAAAATGGATTAAATATATATATATAAGATAATTATAATATTTATTTAAAATTATTAATTGCACTTTTATTTTATAATTAATAATGTTATAATTTTCATAGGAGGAAATATGTTTGAAGTAAAATTATTTGATTTAGGAACAGTAGACGAAAAAGAGTATACTAGAGTTGTTTGCGTTAGTAAATACAAAGGTAAATATGTTTTTTGTTATAACAAAAAAAGACAAGGTTGGGAAATACCTGGAGGACATATTGAAGAAGGAGAATCTTGGCAAGAAGCAGCTAAAAGAGAAATGTATGAAGAAACAGGTGCTACAAAAATAGAAGTTACCCCAATAGCGGTTTATAAAATCAGTACATATGGATTATTATGCTATTGTGAAATATTAGAAATGAGCGAACTACCTAAAGAATATGAAATGGAAAAAATACTATTATCTGATAAACTTCCAGAAAATTTAACATATCCAGATTCTTTCAAATTGTATTTTGAAACAGTAAACAATGCAATATCTGATTAAACTATATAAATATTTATATAGTTTTTTATTTATCTTTTAATTAAATTTATTATTTTTTAATAAAAATAAAATTAATATCAAATATGTTATAATAAATTAAGAGGTATATTATTAAGAGGTATATTATGAAAAAATATAAAACATTACTATTTGACTTAGATGATACTTTAATTGATAATGCTGAATCTATAAAATATGCATTTTTTTGTGTTACAAAGTATTTAAATATACCATATGATGATAATATTGGTGAAATATGGTATAAATTTGATACTTTATATTGGAATAGTTGGGAAAACGGAAATTTATCTATTCCAGAAAACATTAAAACAATAGAAGAAAAAGTTATATTTTTAAGAACAAATAGATTTATTAAATTTTTTGAACAATATAATATAGTAATAAGTAAAGATGAAGCTATAAATATAAATAATATTTATTGTAATAATCTTAGTGAAAATGTTAAGGAAATAGATAATGCCCATGAAGTTATAAATTATCTATCAAAAAATTATGAACTAGTAATAGCTACTAATGGAGCTAAAGTAGCAACAAATAAAAAATTAGAGAAAATAAATATAGATAAATATATATCATATATTGTTGCTTCAGAAGAAGCTGGTTATGGTAAACCAATGCCTGAATTTTTTGATTTTATGCTTAAAAAAATAAATAATGAAAATAAACATGAAATGTTATTAATAGGTGATTCTTTAAATACAGATATATTAGGTGGTATGAAAAATAATATAGATACATGTTGGTTTAATAAAAACAATATAGATCTCCCGCCAACATACAAACCTACAATAACAATTAATAAATTATTAGAATTAAAAAAGATTTTATAAATATTCATAAATTAACTACTATTTACATATATATGATATAATAATTAATATAAATAAAGGAGTGTAAAAAATGAAGTATATAATAGATACAGATCCTGGTATAGATGACGCAATAGCCATAATGTTAGGATATTTAAATAAATTAGATATTATAGGATTCACTTTAGCTAGTGGAAATATAGAGGAAGAAAAAGCAGAAAACAATCTTAAAGTTATACAAGACTTTCTAGAAAGTAATATTAAAATATATAAAAGTAGCCAATACAATAAATGCAATCATGAACTAGCTAAATATGCACATGGAGAAGATGGACTTGGTTATACAATATTCCCAAAAAGCAATCGTAAAACTGAAAAATTGTCAGCTGAAGATTTCATCATCAAATCCTCTAAAAAATATAAAGACAATTTAACTTTAGTATGTTTTGGTTCTTTAAGTAATTTAGCTAATGCTATAAGAAAAGATAAAAAAGTTGTACAAAGAATAAAACATTTAGTAATAATGGCAACATCTTATGCACCAGAAGAAAAAGAATTATATCATGAATTTAATATAAATGTTGATCCAAAATCTGCAAAACTTGTATTTGATTCACCTTTTAAAGATATAAAAGTAGTAACTCATGAAGCTGGAATTAAAGCTTTTATTGAAAAAGATTATATGGAATCATTAGCAAATTCTAAAAACAAAATATCTAGATTTGTAAGTTTAATTTCTAAAAAATATATTGAATTTAGTTATGATGCTTATAAAACAATTGGTATGGGAGCACCAGACCCAATTACCATATCTTCAATTATTAATCCAAAAACAGTTGAATTTACTCCTTGTGAAATAGAAATTAATTTAGAAGAAGAAAAAAGAGGTACTTGTAATATAACTCTAACAGATAAAAGTAATATTCAAATATCTACAGATATAAATTTAGAAGAATTTAGAAAACTATTTAAAGATACTTTTAATTAAAAAATACTTAGAAAAATTTTCTAAGTATTTTTATTCATTTTATTCTCCAATTTATAATTTTTTATATTTTCTATAATATTAGGATAAAATTCATCAAAAGTTTTGTAAATATCTCTATTATTTTCATATTCTTCTAATGAATCTAATATTGGTGGTAAATATTTAAAACATAAAGAAATATCATTTTCAATATATGAATTATATTTATCAATATCTTTAGAATCATTTAATATATACCTAGCCTCTATTGCTCTTATTATATGCTCATTTAATATTTCCTTATCTGTAGGATATGCTTGTTTGGCCATATCTTCCTTAATATCCTCAAATAAAGAAGTATTTTCTGTAACTAATTTATATTTATCAGTTAATGCATCAACATAACCATGACTAAATTCATGCAGATGAAGTACTACAGAAGTATTTGGAAATAAATCATCTTTTTTTGCATTATAATCTACTGCGATATTACTATAGACCATATTATCTAATGTAACATTATAACCTTGTATGATATATATAGTCAGTTACAAGAGAGATTTTGTATTTAATACTG
>JBJEXX010000050.1:0-1175 GCA_051886215.1 Bacilli bacterium
ACAAAGGACACAATAAAATTATCTGTTCGTGTTGATAGAGAAACATATAATAGGCTTTGCAAAATGTGTAAAGAAAATGAATCTATTTCAAAATTAGTAAGAGATTATATAGATATAGGTTTGGGTATAAAAAGTACAACAGAAGATATAGATAGAATTTCAGAAATAATAAAACATCAAGTTGAAACAGTATGTGAGCAGCCATTAGAAAGATTAGTAAAAATTGTGATTAAGAATATAAAATCATCAGAGGCTAGTAAATATGTTATATATTCACTACTAAAAGAATTTAGTCAAGAAAATACAGATGAAATAATAGAAAAAGCAGAAAGACAAGCTGTTGTATATGCTACTAATAGGGTGGGGTAAAAATGGCAAAGGTTATTTCAAAATTAAGAGCATATTCTCCAAATAAAAAAGATACACCAACAGGAAATATCAAACATTTATATTATATTGCGACAAGAACAAATGCTGTAACTAATGAATATGGAAGTTCAATATTTGGCTATTATAATTATAAAAAATTACAGCCAGATATACAGAAAAAAGAAGTTGCTAGATACATTAAAAGTATATCAAAGGCAAAAAATAATGTTTATAGGGGAATTATATCTTTAAGGGAAGATGATGCAATAAGACTTGGATATACAAATCGCAAACAATGGGAAACTATGATACAAAAGAATATTCAAGAGATAGCAAAAGTTATGAATATACCATTTTCAAGACTAGAATATTGTGGAGTAGTACATTTAAAAAAAGGAAATCCACATTTACATTATATGTTCTGGGACAGATCACAAAAAATCAATAGATGTTATATATCTACTTATCAGCAAAATAAAATAAGAGATATTATAACAAAAGGTATTTACAATGAAGAATTACAAGAATTATATAAAGAAAGAGATACTATAAAAAATGATTTGAAAAATAGAGATTTAGTAGAAGAAATGAAAGCGATAAATATAGAAAATTGTGATTCTAAAATACCACATACAAAAATTAAAAATAAAGATAGAAAATATTTGATAGCAGAATTTAAAAGAATATCAAAGTTATTACCAAAGAAACGGCAGACTTGCTTATGCTTTTTTAGATAGTGAATTAAAACTAGAAATAAATAATTTAATTGATAAATTATGTGAAAGTAATTTTGATATGAAAAAAAG
>JBJEXX010000050.1:1275-4453 GCA_051886215.1 Bacilli bacterium
TTAGAAATGTAAGGGGGCGATAGATATTGGCATAGAATTAAGAATGAATGTAATGATAATAGAACAAGATAAAGAGCCATATACAGAAAGAATATGGAATGATTTAGAGTCATTAAGAAAAAGAATAGGAAATGATAATATTGAAGTTGTAGAGTATGACAAAGAAACTTTATTGATTTATGATGCAGATGCCTTATCAAACAATTTACCAATCAATCGCTACTTGGACGGATTAGCAATAAGAGGAACTTTTATTCTTGCAGGTAATAATCAAAAGGAGCTGGACTTTACAAGTTTAACAGAAGAACAAATAGAAGAATATACAGAAATGCTATCACTAGACAGAGAGGAGGAACTAGAATTGTGAAGAAAAATAAAATTATAGTAGGAATTATAGCAACAATTTGTAATATTCCAATAAGTTTAGTATTAGCAAGTATGATACATATACAATTATCAAAAATTGATGTTCCTAAAACTTTATATGATTTAAGCAAAATAGTAGTAAATGAAAATTTTTTACCACTATTTTTTTTAATGTTTAGTTTATTTGAGGTGTTAATATTTGCGATGCTTGTAGTAAATAAAAATAGTTTTTATAGCGAATTAGATAGCATAACAGATAAAATTCAAACTCCTAAAAGTATAGGACAGGGACAGCACGGTACAGCTAGATGGCAAACACAAAGAGAGTTTGAAAAGAATTTTAAATGTAATGAACTACCTATTTATAATAAAAATAATTTTATAATTAGAAAATTATTTAAGAAAAAACAAAAAGATAATAAAAAAGAAACTGATAGAGGTGGTTTAGTTGTAGGATATAAAAAAACTAAAAAAACAGAACAAATATATTTTGTAGATGATAATATACACTCTTTAACAGTAGGAGCTACAAGAAGCGGAAAGACAAGAAGTGTTGTTTTGCAGACTATTGGTAATTTAGCATTAGCTGGAGAATCAATGATATTGTCAGATCCTAAACGGAGAGCTATTTGAGTACACATCTCCATATTTAATAAGTAAAGGGTATAAAGTAGTAACATTAGATTTTAAAAATCCAATGAAATCAAATAGATATAACTATTTACAGCCAGTTATAGATGCAGTGGAAAAGGAAGATTATAGAAAGGCAGAAGAATATGCTTGGGACATAACAAATAGTTTAGTTGGAGATGAGAATAGTCATTCAGAAAAAATATGGCGAGATGGAGAAATGGCAGTTATAGCTGGTGCAATTATGAGTGTAGTATTTGATAATAAAGAACATCCAGAATATCAAAATTTAACAAATGTATATATGTTTATTTCCGAAATGTGTAAAACAATAGGAAATAATCAAATGCCTTTAAATAAATACATAGAGGGACTAAAAGAAGATCATCCAGCAAGAAGTGTTTTTAGTATTGCAAAAATTGCACCAGATAAAACTCGTAGTAGCTTTTTTACAAGTGCATTAACAACTTTGAAATTATTTTCAAACAAAACTATATATTCAATGACTTGTAAAAGTGATTTTTCATTAACAGATGCAGGAAAAGAAAGAGTTGCAACATTTATAATTTTACCAGACGAGAAGACAACTTATTATAGTTTAGCAAGTCTTTTTGTATATCAAAATTATGTAGCATTAGTAGAAAAAGCTGATAGTAGAGGTGGAGAACTATTTAAAAGAGTAAATTACATACTTGATGAATTTGGAAATTTTACTTCTATACCAGCTTTTAGTAATATGCTAACAGTTGCAGGTGGTAGAAAGATAAGATTTAACTTATTTTTACAATCTTTTTCACAACTGGAGTCTAAATATGGTAGAGAGGTTGCAGAAAATATACGAGATAATTGTCAAACTTGGATTTATTTAAAAACAGCATCTACAGAAACAGCTACAATTATTTCAAAAAAACTAGGTACTTATACAACATCAACATATAGTAGGAGTAATAGTTATGCGAAATATCAAAATGGTAGCAATTCAGAAAGTATGAATTTAATTTCAAGACCATTACTTACAGAAGATGAAATAATGAGAATTGAAAGACCATATCTTTTAGTAATTCCAACTGGTATGTTTCCAATAATGTCAACATTACCAGATATAAGTAAGTGGAGATTTAATAAACTATTTGGTATGGGGAATCAAGAGCATAATACAAAATTAAGAAAAGAACGAGAAGAACAAAGACCTCAAAGAGAATTAGAAGAAATAAAATTATGGGGAATTTGGGAATTCTTTACTAATAATAGAAGATAAATATATAAAAATAAACTCTAACCTATCTGGGAAATATGTTAGAGTTTTTATAGTTCATTTAAAAAAGATTAAGCCTTTCTATAAATGAATTGCAATTATTATATATTTATTTTCCTAAAAAATCAAGAAATTGGAGGAAAATATGTATGATAAAAAAGATAAGAAAAATGGGAATTATGATATTCGCAGCAGTAATGCTATTTACAAATTGTTGTTTCGCAAGTTCAGTAGGGGAAAGTCAACTTGCAGTAGGAACAGAAAATTTGATAAAAGATTTAACTAACTGGCTACTAATACTAGCACCAGTATTAACAGCTTGTTTAGTGGGTTATTATTTATTAAGAAAGTCAGCTAGTGATGAGATGGACACAAAAAGATGGGATAACAGAATTAAAATTGCTGTAATATCTTGTGTAGGTGTAGTTATAGCAAGTGGTTTAATAAATATCATCATTGGCTATTATAGGTAAAAATGACCGATTTATTAACCGATTTAATTACTGATTTAATTGGTGGTGTTGATGGTGCTATCAATAGTGCTTTTAATAATTTAATGAATACTTGCCTTAATGCAGAATATGAGTTAACACATATTCTAGGAACACAAGTAATTTCATTAGAAAATTTAAAATTACTTATTTTTTCATTTGCACTATCACTTATAATATTAAAGTTTATAAAAAAGGGTTTTGACATTTATATACTTTGGACAGAGGGCGAGGCAGATACTCCACCACTAACATTTGTTGTATATTTTGTAAGAGCAGTAGTTGTGCTATTATGTTCTACATTATTGTATGATTGGCTAGTAAGTGTTATTCAAGGTTTCGGACAAGATATGCTAGAGGCTCTTAATGTATCACAAACAATGGACATTACAACACAAATGGCAAGTTTGGCAGGTGCTGGTTTGTTTAGTGCAAT
>JBJEXX010000051.1:0-17529 GCA_051886215.1 Bacilli bacterium
AGATATCATAAAAAATCAAGAAGAGTATTATGATAAAAGTTTAATAAATACTGGAGATTGGTTATATCAAAATGAAAAAAATTTTAATGAAGATCAAAAATCTAGATTAAAAGAAGTAGGTTATTATGATGGTCCATTTGAAACACATTTTTATTATTTAACTAAGTTAAAAGAACAAGGAGAATCGACTAATTTAGCACCAAGTGATAAAATTAGAGTAAAAGAAGATGGAACAGTAGAGGTAGTTAAGAAGCTTACAAAAATAGAAAATGGAAAGAAAATTATAAAAAATAAAGAAGAGTATGACGATAAAAGTTTAATAAATACAGGGAAATGGTTATATACCAATCAAGAAAAATTTAGTGAAGAACAAAAATCCAGATTACAAGAAGTAGGTTATTATGATACAGAAGATTTATTTGAAACACATTTTTATTATTTAACTAAGCTAAAAGAACAAGGAGAATCGACTAATTTAACATCAAGTGATAAAATTAGAGTAAAAGAAGATGGAACAGTAGAGGTTGTTAAGAAACTTACAAAAAAAGAAAATGGTAAAGATATCATAAAAAATCAAGAAGAGTATTATGATAAAAGTTTAATAAATACTGGACATTGGTTATATAAAAATCAAGAAAAATTTAGTGAAGAACAAAAATCTAGATTAAGAGAAGTAGGTTATTATGATGGTTCATTTGAAACACATTTTTATTATTTAACTAAGCTAAAAGAACAAGGAGAATCGACTAATTTAACATCAAGTGATAAAATTAGAGTAAAAGAAGATGGAACAGTAGAGGTTGTTAAGAAACTTACAAAAAAAGAAAATGGTAAAGATATCATAAAAAATCAAGAAGAGTATTATGATAAAAGTTTAATAAATACTGGAGATTGGTTATATCAAAATGAAAAAAATTTTAATGAAGATCAAAAATCTAGATTAAAAGAAGTAGGTTATTATGATGGTCCATTTGAAACACATTTTTATTATTTAACTAAGCTAAAAGAACAAGGAAAACCAACTAATTTAACACAAACTGATAAAATTAGAGTAAAAGAAGAAGGAACAGTAGAGGTTGTTAAGCAACTTACAAAAAGAGAAAATGGAAAGCAAATTACAATAAATAAAGAAGAGTATAACGATAAAAGTTTAATAAACACAGGAAATTGGTTATATACCAATCAAAAAAATTTTAATGAAAATCAAAAATCCAGATTAAGAGAAGTAGGTTATAAATTAAAAGAAGATAAGGAAAATATGTATAATAGTGCTAAACAAGAATTTGATTCTTCAAGTAATTTCTCTAGGGTTAATAAAAAAGCAAATAATAAGGAGGCAGATAATGGAAGAAAAATATCTTAATTTAATTAATTCTTTTAAAAATTTAGATATTGAAGATAAAAAGAAAGAAATAATTAAAAATATTAGTGAATTATTAATATTATTATATAAAATAAATAATAGTTTTGATTATGATAATAAAGCATTACCTGTTATAAATGATTACGAAGATGAAGATGAATACTATAATATGTTATTTACTTATATTATTTCTTTAAAAGAAGAAAATGCTAAAGTAATAGAAAAAATTGATTTATAGTATTAAACTCTATTTATGACTTTTAGTTATAATAGAGTTTTTATTATTTATTAATTATGATAAAATAATTATTGGTGATATAAATGAATAATAATATAATTTTAGAAATAAGTAAAAAAGAAAATATAAAAGAAAAACAAGTAGAAGTTGTTTTAAAATTATTAAGTGAAGGTAATACTATTCCTTTTATTGCGAGATATAGAAAAGAAGCAACTGGTAATTTAAATGAAGAACAAATTAAAGGTATTAGTGATGTATATGAATATCAAGTTAATCTTTTAAAGAGAAAAGAAGATGTTATAAGACTTATTGATGAAAAAGGAATGCTTACTGATACTCTTAAGGATTCTATTATGAAGTGTGAAAAATTAGTAGATGTAGAAGATGTATATAGACCTTATAAGGAAAAGAAAAAAACTAAAGCTACAGAAGCTATTGCGTTAGGTTTAGAAGGTCTTGCTAAGACTATTATGAGTTTTCCTGAAAGAGGGGATATTAACAATTTATGTGCAAAATATTTAAATGATAAAGTAAAAACTGTGGATGAAGCAATAATGCATGCGAAATATATAATTGCGGAGTGGATAAGTGATAATGCAAGTTTTAGAAAATGGATTAGATCTTATTTTTATAAGAATGGTATATTAGTTACAAAAATAAAGAAAAGTGCAGTTGATGAAGGAAAAATATATGAGATGTATTATGATTATAGTGAATCTTTAAAATATATAAAGCCACATCGTATATTAGCTATTAATCGTGCTGAAAAAGAAAAAGTAATTACTGTTAGTATAGATGTTAATAAAGAAGAAATTATTGCTTTTTTAGAAAGAAAAGTTATTAAGAATGATAAAAGTTTTATAGTAGGGTTTGTAAAAGAAGCAATAGAAGATTCTTATAAGAGATTGATTGCGCCTTCTATTGAAAGAGAAATTAGAAGTGATTTAACTGAAATAGGTGAAAATGCTGCGATAGATAATTTTGGAAAAAATTTAGAAGCATTACTTTTAACTCCTCCTATGAAAGAAAAAATAGTTTTAGCTTTTGATCCAGGTTTTGTAAATGGATGCAAATTGGCGGTAGTTGATAAGGTAGGTAAATATCTAGATAGTACTGTTATTAAACCATTTTTAAATGGTATTAGTGAACAAAAAATAAAATCTTGTAAAGAAGAAGTTGTCAATTTAATTAAAAAGTATAATGTGGATATAATCGCTATTGGTAATGGTACTGCTTCACGTGAAAGTGAAAAATTTTGTGCTGAAATGATTAAAGAATACAATCTTAAATGTAAGTACATTATTGTTTCAGAAGCAGGTGCTTCTATCTATAGTGCTTCTACTGTTGCTATTGAAGAGTTTCCTGATTTGGCAGTTGAAAAAAGAAGTGCGGTTAGTATTGGAAGACGTATTCAAGATCCACTTGCGGAACTTGTTAAAATACCACCATCTGGTATTGGAGTAGGACTTTATCAACATGATGTATCTGAAAAAAAATTAGCAAATTCTTTAGACTTTGTTGTAGAAAAATGTGTAAATAGTGTTGGGGTAAATATTAATACAGCTTCTGCTTCCTTATTAAAATATGTTTCAGGATTGACTAAAAAGGCAATTGATAAAATTATAGATTATCGTGAAAATATAGGTAAAATTATTTCTAGAGAGGAAATAAAAAAGAAAAAGTTATTATCAGAAAAAGCTTATGAACAAGCAATTGGTTTTATGAGAGTTATAGATGGAGATAATCCTCTTGATCATACCGCAATACATCCTGAAAGTTATACTGTTGCTACTAATTTATTAGAAAATTTAGGTTATAGCTTAAATGATATTGGAACTGAAAAATTAATAAGTAGTTTAAATAATATTTCTCTTGATGATTATAAGGAAAAATTAAATACTGATATTTATACATTAGAAGATGTAGTTCAGTCATTAAAAAAACCAAATCTTGATCCAAGAGATGAAATGCCTCAACCAATTTTAAAAAGTGATGTTTTAGATATCGAAGATTTAAAGGTAGGTATGCATATTCAAGGAACAGTTAGAAATGTTGTTGATTTCGGAGCTTTTATTGATATTGGATTACATAATGACGGATTGGCACATATTTCTAAACTTACTAATAAGTATATTAAACATCCAAGTGAAGTAGTAAGTGTTGGTGATATTGTAGATTGTACTGTTATAGATATTAATTTAGAAAAGAAAAAAGTAAATTTAAGTTTAATAGGATAGGTGAGTTATGAAAGTATTATTAGTAAATGGAAGTCCTAATAAAAAAGGATGCACTTATAGAGCGTTAGAGGAAATTGAAAAAGAATTAAATGCAAATGGAATAGATACTGAAATATTTTATTTAGGAAATAAGGCTATTTCTGGATGTATAGGTTGTGGTAGTTGTTTAAAAACAGGTAAATGTTTTATGAATGATATTGTAAATGAATTTTTAGAAAAAGCCCAAGAAGCAGATGGATTTATTTTTGGTAGTGCGGTACATTATGCATCCGCAACGGGATTTTTAATTCCATTTATGGATAGAGTTTTTTATGGCAAAGGACGTATATTTAAAAATAAACCAGCAGCTTGTGTAGTAAGTTGTAGAAGAGGTGGCGCTACTGCTACATTTGATCAAATTAATAAGTATTTTGCTTATTCTAATATGATAATTGTTACTAGCCAATATTGGAATATGGTTCATGGTAGAACTTATGAAGATGTAGAAAAAGATGAAGAAGGTCTTCAAACTATGAGAACTATAGCTAAAAATATGAGTTGGATATTAAAATGTATTGAAGCAGGAGACAAGTTAGAAGTTCCAAGGCCAAAATATGAAAAAATTGTTTTAACAGATTTTATTAGGTAGGTATATATGAAGAAAAAAGAAAATAAAAAGAAAATAGATAAAGAATTATTAAATTTAATTTTAATTTCAATATTTCTTTTTGTATTTGGATTAATTATATTTAAGGAGAATAAATTTATATTTTCTGTTATATTGGGATGTATTCCATATGGATATAGCTTACTTGATTTTATAGATAAAGAAAAATTTAAAAAGCTTGGGAAATTGTCATTAGTCATTAGTTGTTTAGTAAGAATTGTATTAGGAACATTTATAGGAGTTGTGGCTTTACCTATAAAAATAGGTTTTTCTATAATGGAAAGCGGTAATTAATTATTACTGTTTTTTTGTAAATTTTTGTCGTATTATTTTACAATAAAATATGTTTATGATATGATTAAATCGTAGTATTTAGTAAAAACAAAAATGTAGGAGGTTTGTTGAATGGACAAAAAAAATACAGGTTATCCACACATAGATAAACCGTGGATGAAATATTATGAGGGAGTAAATATTAGTGAAAAAGAACCTAACACTAATATGACTGATTATCTTAAAATGAAAAATGAAGCAAGAGGTAACCTTTTTGCTGAAGAATATTATGGAAAAAAGATTACTTATAGTGAATTTTTTGAAAAAATTGATTTGGCTTCTAGGATTTTAACTCAATTAGGTGTAAAAAAAGGTGATGTAATTATGAATCTTGTACCTAATATTCCAGAGGAAGAAGAGTTATTTTATGGGGCTACTCAAATAGGAGCAATTTCTGATTATATTGATCCTAGACCAGATGGTATAGATTTACAAGCAAATGCTAATAAGGTATTAGAAATTATTAAATATGAACAACCAAAATATTTAGTAGCAGTTGATATATGTTATTTAGCTATGCTTAAACCTATAGAAAATGAACTTAAAGAATTAGGTATTAATGATATTATTATTTTAAATTCAGGAGATTCAATGAATTTAAAAGGAAAGATAAGTTATTTAACAGATGTAGTAAATTACAATGTATTAAATAATAAGAGAAATGTAAATGAATCTATAAAACAATTAAAAAATTATGAAGCCGTATTACAAAAATTAAAAACTATGAATAAGATGAATAAAGATTTAGATGAAGCTATTAAGAGTTCTCTATTAAATATTCATAAATATTCTGATTTAAAGAAAGAATGTAAAAATTCTCCTTTTGTAATAATAAAAGATGAAAATTTAATTAATTATATCGGTCATACTTCAGGAACTAGTGGAGCCAGACCAAAACCAATTGCGTTAACTAATAAAAATGGAATTTCTTCTTTAGTTCAATGTGAAATGGCTAAGGTAGCTCCAAATATGGGAGAGAGAGCTTTACACATTTTACCTGGATTTGCACCTTTTGGAAGATATAATAATGATTCTTTAAACTTTGCAGTAGGAGCATGTAATATTCATATTCCAGAGTTTGTTATTAGCGAGTTTGGATATTTATTAAAAAGACATAAACCAAATGCTATTATGACAACTCCGGCATGGCTTTCAACACTTCCAGATTATGATGAATTACAAAATGAAGATTTATCTTATTTAACTAAAATTATCTATGGTGGAGATTCAATGACTCCAGAAGATGAAGAAAAATTAAATGAATGGCTATATAAACATGGAAGTAATGCTACTGTTGAAAAAGGGCATGGAATGAGTGAGTTCTGTGGATGTGGTTCTTATGCTAGAGCTGATTATAATAAATATGGGTCTATTGGTATTCCAATCCCAAAAACTATATATACAATAGTTGATCCTAATATTGAAGATAGATTAGTTCCTTTAAAATTTGAAGAAGGACAAGAAAAATTGACTGGTGAATTAGTTGTTTCTTCTGATCATGTAACAAATGGTATGTTAAGAGATGATGTAATAGTTCCACATTTTGAAATGGATGGTAAATCATATATTAGAACTAGAGATATTGCTGATATGGATAGTGATGGAGTATTCTACATCCAAGGAAGAAAAGATAGATCATTTGCAAGATTTGATGGTTATAAAATTAAACCTTTTGAAATCGAAAAGACGATAAAAGAAAATGAGCATGTTAAATATGCAGTATTAGTTGACTATTTTGAAGAAAAGAGAAGAGGTATTATGCCTATCTGTCATATAGTTTTAAATGAAGAAAATTTAAGTGATGATGAAAAAGTGAAAATAGTTAATGATATTGTTTATAATCAAATAATAGGAAATCCTACTATGTCATCTAGACAAATACCATCTAAATTCAAAATTAGAGAAGCTATGCCACTTACTAAGAATAGTAAAGTTAATTTTAATGCTTTAAGAGCAGAAGAATTAGATGGAACAGAAATAAATGTTGATGTTAATGAAACAAATTTAGCAGTAGATAGTATCAATATATATATGAATAAAAATGATAATAAGAAATTTGTTAAGAAAATATAAATAAGAGTTTAAAAACTCTTTTTTTTGTATTTTAAATGGTTTATAATAAAAATATAGGAGGCTAGTTATATGTTAGGTTTACTTTTAATAAATATTTATGCTTTTTTAATTATTATATCTACTTTTATTGTTTTTATTAGTAAATCAAGATTGAAACAAGTAGAAGATGAATTATACAAGAAGTTTCTTATTGTAAATATTATAATGTCTTTAAGTGGATTAGTATTAGGAGTTTTAGTTAGTTCAGAGTCTTATTATAATGAATTAGTTATTGTTCTTACAAATAAATTATATTTATTTAGTTTGTTATGGTGGATATATCTTTTGACTTATTATTATATTTATATATCATTTAAAGACAAAGATAAGGTATTAAATTTTAAAAATAAAGCTAAAGTTTTTGCTGTAATTAGTACACTTCTTATATTTCTTTTACCTATTAGTGTAGAAATTAGTGATAGTGGAGCAGTTGCTAGTGGAATAGCAATTTTGTATACATATACCATATTTGGTTTAGCATTCTTATTTCAAATTGTTTGTGTATTTATTAATTTTAAAAATTATAAAAATAAAAAATATATTCCACTATATCTTTTAATTTTGATGGGAATTACGGTTTTAGTTTGTATGTTAATAAATCCATCTTTAAACTATATTGTAAATCCAGGATTTATTTTTGTATCTTATATTATGTATCATACTATTGAAAATCCAGATATAAGAATGATTGAAGAATTAAATAAATCTAAAACTAAATTAGAAAGTACTACTGCGGATAATAGAAAACTTATTGATAATATTACAGAAGATTTAAGAAAAGTAAATTATGATATGGCTGAAATTGTAAATATAGTATCTGATACAACAGAAGAGACTAATACAAGAGAAGCGATGCATCAACTTAGTTATTTACTTAGTAATAATAGTATTAAATTAAATAATGCTTTAGATATATCATCTATGGATGTAAGAAATTTAAAATTGACTAATAGTAAATATAATTTAAGAAAAATTGTAAAAGAAATAGATTTAAGATTAAAAAATTCTATTTCAGAGGATATTTCATATCAAAGTGTTATTGCGGATAGTATTCCTGAAGTTTTATATGGAGAAGTAATAAAAATAAAACAAATTTTAGTGAGTCTTTTAGATAACGCTATTAAATATACAAAAGCAGGAAGAATTGAACTACGTTTTAATTCTGTTGTTAAAGATGATATATGTAAATTATTTATAGTTGTAGATGATACAGGATGTGGAATGAATTTGCATCAAATTAATGATATTATGGTTCATGATGCTGATCTTACTGAAGAAGATTTAGAAAGATGTAATGAGTTGAATTTGAATTTAAAAATAATTAAAAAAATAATTCAAGTTATGGGAGGAACTATTAATATTGATAGTAAACTTAATAAAGGAACAAAAGTTGTAATTACTCTTAATCAGAAAATATATAGAGAAATTGATAAAGAAGCAAAACATATTGAAGAATTAGAAAAACAAATATTCGATAAAAAACATATTGCAATAGTATGTGATGATAATGCTTTGTCTAAAAAAATTATAAAGGTTTTAGATAAGGTGGATGCTAAAAAGATAGAATGTAAACATGCTAAAGAATGTATTGATAAAATAAGAAAAGATAACAATATAGATCTTATTATATGTCAAGAAAATATGGATAAGATTAACGCTAGGGAATTATTAAAAAAAGTTACTAAAGAGGAATATAATGTTCCTATAATAATGGTTACAAATAATAATGATTATGATTTAAAAAGAATTAAAGTTGAGGGTTTTGCTAGTTGTTTAAGTGAAAAAGAAATTTCTTTAGAATTAGTTAAGAAAGTAGATAGAATACTAAATAAATAGAATAAAAAAACTTACATAAAAAAATTTGTTGTGTTATAATTATTAAGCAATGAGTGGCAAATAATGTGTAAATCCAATTGTGATTTATACATTATTTTTTTTGTGAGAAGGAGGAGTTTTATGAATTTAGATTTAGGAAATGAAAAGATTGGAAAATTAATTAAAAAGTTTTCAATTCCATGTGTTATTAGTATGATAGTTGCTGCTTTATATAATATAGTTGATCAAATATTTATTGGTTGGAGTTCGGCAGGAGCAGCAGGTAATGCAGCAACTAATATTGTATATCCATTTACTGTTATTGCACTTTCCTTAGCTTTGCTTATAGGTGATGGAGCAACAGCGCTTTTTAGTTTATCTTTAGGAGCTGATGATAAGAAAAAGGCTAATAAAAGTATAGGTAATGGACTTGTATTTTTAATTGTTTTGGCTATTTTATTGACTTTTTTAGGATTAATATTTCAAAATCAAATATTAGCAATATTTGGAGGAAATCCTGATGAGGTATTGTGTTATCAATATGCTAAAGATTATTTTAAAATTATATGTTTAGGAATACCATTTTATATTATTGGACAAGGATTAAATTCAGCTATCAGAGCTGATGGCTCTCCTAAAATTGCGATGGCTGCTACTATGATTGGGGCTATTACAAATATAATATTAGATC
Organism: Bacilli bacterium; assembly: GCA_051886215.1. Lineage (GTDB taxonomy): Bacteria > Bacillota_I > Bacilli_A > RF39 > UBA660 > JBJEXX01. The sequence continues at coordinate 9,436 of JBJEXX010000051.1, forward strand.
CAATTTTTATCTTTGTATTTAAGATGAATGTGAAAGGTGCTGCTATTGCTACTATAATAGGTCAGATATTCACTTTTTTAATAAGCATTTGGTATTTAACAAGATCAAAATCATTTAAGATAAGTAAAGATTCAATAAAAATTAATTCAAGTATTATAAAGAAGATATTAAGTTTAGGTCTTGCATCTTTTATTACTCAAATTGCTATTGTTATTATTATTTCAGTAGCTAATAATTTAGTTTCTAAATATGGTTATGAAACTTTAGCAAGTACAGGAGAAGTATTTGGAGCCGTAACACCACTTGCTGTAATAGGTATTTGTTTAAAAGTATTTGGAATAATTGTTTCGATTGTTATAGGTATTTCTCTAGGGGGACAACCTATTATTGGATATAATATGGGTGCTGGTAAAATTGAAAGGGTAAAAGAAACTTGTAAGAAGATATTAACTATTAATTTGATTGTTGGTTTAATTGCTTTTATTTTATTTGAATTCTGTCCTAATTTAATTATTTCTATATTTGGTAGTCATAATAGTATTGAATATTTAGAATATGCAAATTTATGTATGAGAATATATTTAGGAGGAATTATTTTAACTTGTTTTATTAAATCCACTTCAATTTGCTTGCAATCTATGGGGTCAAGTATTAAATCAACACTTTTAGCTTTATCACGTGATGTTATTTTCTTTGTTCCAGCAATAATAATTGTTACAACTTTATCACATAGTATAGTTACTATGTTATGGAGTGCAATTGTAGCGGATATTTTGGCTTTTATACTAGCAATTATTTTATTAAAACAAGAGTTTAAGAAACTTGGAAGTTTTGAACTTAATGATACTAATAACGTAGTTGAAGAAAATAATAATTTGAAAAATATATTAAATAAAAAAATAGTAATTACTATTTCTAGAGAATATGGTAGTGGAGGTAGATATGTTGCTAAGCTTCTTTCAGAAATTTTAGGTATTAAGTTTTATGATAAAGAAATTATTGATTTAGTATCAAAAGAAAGCGGCATGTCTACAAGTTATATAGAAAATAGTGAACAAAAGAAAAAGAATATTGGAGGTAATTTCTATAATAATGATGATGAATTATTTAATGCAGAAATGAAAGTAATAAAAAAACTTTATAGAGAAAGTTGTGTTATTGTAGGTAGATGTAGTGATTACATTTTAAAAGATAAAAAAGATGTATTTAAGGTTTTCTTATATAGTAATGATATTGATAAAGTTAATAGAGTTGTTAAATACTATGGTATCGATAAAGATAATGCTTTAAAAGAAATAAATAAAATAAATAAGCTTAGAGAGAAACATTACAATTATTATACAGGAAGAAAATGGAGAGATTTTGATAATTATGATTTAGTTATTAATGTTGATACATTAGGAGTTGAAAAAACTGCAGAAGTTATTAAAAAGGCAGTTATAGAAAAATTAAATAAATAAAAATTTAATTAAAAAAATTTGACAAATATAAAATGTTGTGTTAAAGTTATAGCCAGTGAGAGGACATAAGTATTTTATATGAGCTGTCCTGGGATTAAAATCTTACACGAGTTATTAAAACACGGAGTCACTAAAATATGGCTCTTGTGTTTTTTTAATATTTAGAGCTAGAAAGGGGGATAATTATGACAAGACATGAAAAACAAAAATATTATGAAGACCTAGCTCTTAGATGTTCTAGATATGTATATTTGAAAGATGAGGAGATAGGTGACAAATTTTTTACAATGATACGTTTTGATTATATGGCTCGTACAGATCTTCAAAGAAGGATTTATAAGGATTCAAAACTATCTGCTGTGAAACATGGGTTTCTTAGAACTTTTGATAAAATAGATAAATCATTTATTAACAAGGAAAAGAAAAGAAAACTTATATATCAAATGATAGATGTTTATTATGATGCTTTTGATAATATAAAAACTCAAATAGACGATATATCAACAAAAGTTAAAATAAAGTATTGTATTTATAATAATGATGATGCTTTGGAATGTTTAACAAAAGAAGAAACAAGAAAAGTAAAACGCAAATAATTATGTGAGTGCATATTAAAGCTATGCAGGGTGAAAAGCCTACACGTACAAAGTACGGAGTCACTTATATATATGAGTGATTCTGTACTTTTATTTTACATAAATTTAATAAACTATAATTTAAAATATAGCTTTTAAAATTTAATAATGTTATATTAAAAACATGATATAAGGAGGATGATATATATGGTTAATTTAGTTGTTATTACTGGACCTATGGCAGTAGGTAAAATGACAGTTGCGGAAAAGTTAAAAGATAAAATTGGTTATAATCTTATGGTTAACCATGATTCTATTGAAGTATCTGATAAGATATTTGGATTTGCAACACCTGCTCAAAGAGAATTTAATCAGTTGATTAGAAAAGCAGCTTTTGATACAACTATTAAATATGATCAAAGTCTTATATTTACTGTGGCAACTAACTTTGATCTTCCAGAAGAATATGATAGATTAAATGAATTAAAAACAAAATTTGAAGCGACTGGAGGAAAGTTTTATTTTATAGAATTGTATGCTAGTTTAGAAGAAAGATTAAAGAGAAATGTTACTCCTAATAGATTAGAAAAGAAAAAATCTAAACAGGATATAGAATGGAGTAATAATAATTTAATTAATGGAGAAAAGAAATATAGATTAAATACATATGAAGATGAATTTTTATTTGAAAATCACTTTAAAATAAATAATGAAAACTTATCTCCAGAAGAAGTTGCGGATATGATTATAGAAAAATATAATTTACAACCAGAATTTAAAGAAAATAATGAGTTTTCAAACAAAATGTACTAGATAATTATAAAATATATATTTAAATGATAAGGAAGTGATATTATGGAAAAAATTATAGAAATAAATAAATTATCAAAGCAATTTAAAATAAAAGAAAAAGAAAAGGGATTTCTTGGTAGTATTAAATCTATTTTTAAACCTAAATATAAAATAAAAAAAGCTGTTAATGAAATAACACTAGATATATGTAAAGGTGAAATTGTTGCGTTTATTGGTCCTAATGGGGCGGGAAAATCAACAACAATTAAAATGTTAACTGGTATATTATACCCGAGTTCAGGAAAATGTTTAGTTGCTGGAATTAATCCATCTAAAGAAAGAAAAAAATTAGCTTATAAAATTGGAACTGTGTTTGGACAAAAAGAACAATTATGGACACATTTAACACCTTATGATAATTTTAAGTTTTTTGGAGCAATATATGATTTAAAAGATTATGAAGTAGAAAAGAGAACAAAAGAATTAAATGAAACATTAGAATTAAATGATTTTATAAATACTCCAGTTAGAAATTTATCTTTAGGACAACGTATTAGATGCGAAATAGCTGCTAGTTTAATACATAAACCAGATATATTATTTTTAGATGAACCAACTATTGGACTTGATCCTGTAGTAAAAGAGAATATACGTGTTTTGATAAAACGAATGAATAAAGAATATGGTACAACTATATTTTTAACAAGTCATGATGTTGGAGATATTGAAAAATTATGTAAAAGAGTAATTATAATAAATGATGGTAAGGTTGTATTAGATGATTCAATGGAAAATTTAAAATATCACTATTTAAATAAAAAAATAGTAGAAGTTAAAATGAAAGAAAAAGTAAATTTAAATGATGAAGAAGGAATCACTATTTTAAAAGATAAGGGTTATAATTTAAAACTTGCTATTGATATAAGTAAAAAGAGTGTTGCTGATGTCATTAAATTATTAGATACTGATAAAATTATTGATATAAATATTTCAAATGAACCACTTGAAAATATTATTGCTAATATTTATAAGGGGTGATAAGTGATGAAAAAATATTTATACATATTTAAGTCTGAATTAATGACTAATTTCCAATATATATTTGATTTAATTTTGGGATTTGTTGGATACGCAATAATGTTATTTATACTTATGAATTTGTGGCAATATTTATATGATGATCCTAATCAGATTATTAATGGTTATACTTATTCACAAATGGTTTGGTATGTTATTATAACAGAAATTTTATGGAGTGTTATTTCTGGAAGAAAATTATGTCAGAAAATAAGTATGGATGTAAAGACTGGAAATATTGCTTATAATATTAATAAACCATATAGTTATATTGGATATATACTATCTACTCATTTAGGGGATATAGTTATTAAAGGAGTTATATATTCAATTTTAGGTATGATTTTAGGATTTATATTTATAGGAAGTTTTCCTAATATAAGTTTTATATCAATATTATTGGTTTTAATATCTTGTATTTTTTCTAATGTAATAAGTATTTTCTTTATTTGTTTTATAGGATTGTTTTCTTTATTTATTGAAGACTCTGGACCTTTTTATTGGTTATATAGTAAAGTTATTCTAGTTTTAGGAACTATTTTTCCTATAGAGTACTTTCCAGAGGTAATTAGGCCGATATTAAAGTTTAGTCCTGTATATGTTATATCTTATGGACCTGCAAAATTATTTGTAGACTTTAATTATAATAATGCATTAAGTATAATTGTGGCACAGATTATTTATATATTATTAAGTTATTTATTATGTTTATTAGTTTATAAGAAAGGAGTGAAAAAATTAAATGTTAATGGCGGTTAAAAGACAAATAAAAGTTACTTTATTATCTATAAAGTATGCTTTTATGAGAGAATTATTAAATAAGACTACTTTTTTTTCAAATGTTTTCTTTATGATTTTAAATAATGCCAGTTTTATTATTCAATGGGTTATATTATTCTCTTTAAAAAATAATTTTGGTGGCTATACATTTAAACAAGTACTATTACTTTGGGGTATTGCTGCAGGTACTTATGGGTTTTCTCATTTCTTTTTTAAGAAGGCTTATAATTTATCTGAAACTATTATTAATGGTAAATTAGATGCTTATTTAGTTCAACCTAAAAATGTATTGTTATCTGCGATAACTTCTGATATTGAACCATCTGCGATGGGAGATATTTTGTATGCTTATATAGTGTTATTTATTTATGGAATTAATATAAAGAATTTTTGTTTATTTACTTTGTTTTCTATAACAGGTGGATTTATTCTTACTTCAGTTGCGGTTATATTAGGAAGTTTAAGTTTTTGGTTTAATAAAACTGATATTATAGTGGAAACTGGTAATAGTTTAATGGTTAATTTTGCAACTTATCCAGATGGTATATTTAAAGGTATTGTAAAAGTATTGTTATTTACTTTCATACCAGTAGGTATTACTACTTATATACCGGTTAAAATATTAAGTAGTTTTAATATTTATTATTTACTAATAGTTATCGTATTTACCATATTTATAGTTTTATTTGCGTTCTTAATTTTTAATAGAGGATTAAAAAATTATTCTTCATCTAATTTAATGAGTGCTAGAGTATGATTTTTTTATTGCAAAATAAAGAAAGTTAATATATAATAATAAATAACTTTTAAGGAGGTTTTATAATGGAAAAATTTGATATAGGTAGAAGTAGTGAAGAATTAAATAGAATAAAACAAGAATTAAAACCATATATAAGTGATTCTGGATTTCAAAAGCTACTTAAACCAATTGGAATGTATGGAGGATTTAATAAAGATTTAATTGATTTAAATTACGAGATTTTCAATTATGCTAACCATGGTAGTGATTATGCTAAATTATTATATAATATGCTTTTAATAAGATTATATATAGACTATACTTTATCTGAGAATCCTCTATATATATATCAAAATAATCAAAATAGTTATGATTTAACTACTTTTATTGATTCAAGACAAGGTGAATTTTTGTTATTTGATTTAAAAATGAAGGATGATAAAAAAGTTGATATGATTTTTTATGATGATACTTTGTCTACGAAAGAGTTAAGAAAAGCAAAAATTGAACGAGCTAAACTAAATTTTGAACTTAATAAGAATAAGAAAAAGCCAATTGATGAAATAAAAATAGGTGGTTCAGATAGTTTAAGAGTAATGCGTAGATTGAATAATATAATAACAGCAGAAAACAAAATTCTTTATGCTGATAATAAAGATAAAAATGCTATTCTAACTAGAAAAAATATAATAGATTATTATACTGAACAATTTGATTCAAATGTAAGTTATCATGAAATATCTGAAGATAAGAAAAAAGATGGAAACAAAGTTTTAATAAAAAGCTATCCATACATGGATTTATCTGTTGAGTATAGAAAATAGTAATGTAATAAAAAAGAGTATATTTAACTGAATTAAATAATATTACTTTTTTTATTGTATTAAAAATTGAAAAAAGTTATAAATGTGCTATAATATGCAGTATTAAGGGGGATGGTTATGTTATTAAAAACACAAGAAAAGATTAAAATAGGAGAATTGGCTTTTTTAGCAGGTTCTTTTGCAGTTGGTTTAGGAATTCATTTTACTTCTGTTCATGATTTTAATGATTTATTAACAGGTGGGGTAGTAGAAGCAAATTTATGTGGTGCTATTGGATGTAGTCCGTATATTATTGACTTATTGACTACCTTTAGGAGAGAAGTTAATACTAGCGACTTACAAGAAATAAGAAAACTTTATAATCAAGTTATTACTAATGTTTCTGATTTCAGTAAAGATTTAGATTTTAATGATCCTGTTTCGTTATTTGCTATGTATCAATTTATGTATAGAAATGGTTATGTGTCTAAAGATAATAAATCCAAGTATGATATAGATATGAAAGATTTTTCTTCTTTAAATGGAGTAGATGTTATAAGAGGAACTGGTGTTTGTCGTTCTTATGCTTCATTTTTAACAGATCTTTTTAATGAACGTGGGATGTATAGTTCTAATTTACTTGTGAATACTACAAAAGAAACATTATTACATGGAGATAATTTGGGCAATTATCCAAAACGTGAACATTCAGAACAAACTAAAAAGATGGTTGATATGGTCATGAAATGTACAAATATGACTGGAATATCTAATCATGTTGTTACTTTAGTAGCGGATGAAGACAAAGCTTTTGTTTTTGATCCTACTAATGATATATTTTTAGTAAAGGGCGAAAATAACAAATTATTATTAGCTAATGATCAAGATTATTCTATGAAAATTTCTCCTACTATGTATAGAGTTCATTATTTTCTTAAATCTATGAATCATTTAGATAGATATAGTAATATAGAAGAAAAATTGGAACTTCCTACAGTCCCTTATAGAGTATATAGAAGAATGTATTTGGATGCTTTAAAAAAGTGTAAAAGTAATATAGAAGGATTTAAAGATTTTTCTTTAGCCAATCAAGGTTTAATTGAAGATATAACTAATTTAAGTAATGAACAAGATGGATTGATAAAAAGAATTTGCCCTATTATAAAAAAATAATGGTATAATTATTTTATAGTAAGGTGATTATATGATAAAAAATATTAATATTACTAATAGTAATGACTCTATAATTGTGTCTATTGACAAAAGAACAGAATTATTAGGTATATTTATGTGGATAACAGATTACCATAAAAGATATAATGTAAAAAATACAGATTTAGCTAACAATGAATATATACAAAATATAATAGATAAATTCTCAAAATATAAGGATGAAAAAGCTGTAAAAGATTTTGAAAAGTTATATAATAATCATCCTTATTTTGGTTATGATTCTCCTATAAATTTATTTTTACAATTAGACAATAATTTTAAATGTGATAAGTTAAATGATTATGTGTTCAAAGAAATATTAGATAGTGATGATTTTGTTTATGAATTTATTAATGAATTAGAAGATTTTGTAAAAAAGATTGGTTTTGATGAATATTATAATAATAATAAAGATTTATATTTAAAAAATATAAATAATATTGACAAACAAATTAAAAAATCTAATCTAAAAGAATATCTTAATAATTATTATGGATATGATATAGGTAGTTTTTGTATTAATTTATTGCCTTTTGCATCATTAGGAGACCAACTATGAATAGTCAATAGTTTTTTGCAAAAAAATGAAAAATTTAAAATAAAAAAAATTATTGCACAGCAACGCACCGTAAGTGAGGGTACGGTTATGGATTCCT
>JBJEXX010000052.1:0-17489 GCA_051886215.1 Bacilli bacterium
GGATTATGATTTTTTATTTTTTTATTTTAAACGCACTTTCCTTATAAATAAAAAAGTTCACTATGAACTTTTTTTATTTTATAGTAATCTTTTGAATATAATAATTATTTAATAGAGAGTTTTTCACTTCAAAATTTTTGTTTTTAGAAACTAACTTTTTAGCAAGATATGTACCCTTACCTCTATTTTCACCTTTACTAGAAACACCTTTTGTTCCTATTTTGTTTAAATCTATATTATCTTTATATGTATTAGTTATAACTACATTTAACTCATTTTTTATTTTATAAACTTCAAAAGAAATATTTTTCTCTTTACTATCTATTGCTGCTTCAATAGCATTATCAAAATAAATACCAATTAAACGAAATAATAGTTTAGAATCCTGTCTAGATAATTTTTTTAATTTATTAGTAACTTTATTACTGACATCTGTAATTAAATGTAAATTATTATTTTTTGCAATCATAAATTTGTAATATAATAAACCTTTTAATCCACCTTTAGGAATTGGTTTCAAATCTATTACCCAACTATCTTCTATAGAATTTTTTCTATTTAATATTTTATCAATTGCTTCTCTCACTTCTTCTATGTTATCCATTTCATAAATGGCACTTAAACTATTCTTTGATTCATGAAGCTCTAATTGTTCGTCTTCAATCCATTCTTCAAAAGTTTGAACATAATCTAATAAACCATCATATTCATCCAATAACTTATTATAATTGTTTGATTCTTTAATATAGATGAACAATATAAGTGCGACTAAAATATAAGTTGATATATTTATAAAATAATCCAAATCAGGTTTAAAATTATAATATATATTATAACTTATTAAAAGTAATAAAACAACTGTTAATAAAACTTCGGATAGAACTGATATAAAATGATTATTGGAAGATTTATTAACAAACGAGTATATCCAATTAGATATAAGTTTAATTTTTGTAAAAATAAATATTAAAGTTGATATAAATACATTTCCAAATATCATCCAAAAATAATTAGTTCTAAAAGCGACTTTTGGAACAAAAGAAATAGTAAAAAAAATGCCACAAGCATCCGCTAAAACTACTAAAATCATAATAACAGCAGTCATAATAATTGATTTGCGCAAATCAAAATTAAATATTTCTTTATAAGCAAGAATCATTACAATAAACATAAGTGTTGATTGAAGTATCGAAAATTCGACTTTTGTAAAAAAGAAAGTACATATTGTTAATGCCAAAATCCAAATTATTTGTCTTGCTTCTATTTTTATCTTTGTTTGTTCTATATTAGCGATTGCTAAGGCTCCACCAACTGATAATATCATAGAACCTATAAACTTAACTAACAACACGATCAATCAACTCCTTTTTATATTTTCTAGCAACTAAATAAATACTTTCACCATTTTTAAAAGTTAATTTATTTTCACTTACATTGAATTCTTTTAATAAATCTAAATTTACTATTAAACTTCTATGTACTTTCATAAAAGTTCTATCTAACATCTTTTCTACTTCACTTAAATTTTTTCTAATTAGTTGGTCGCCATATATTGTTTTTATAATACATCTTTTGCTATCTTGTTCTTTTTCTATATATAATATATGTCTATATTCTATTCTCTTAATTACGTGATTTAATTCATAAGTAATACTTTTTTCTGTATTGTTATAGTTTTTTAAAGCTCTTTTAATATTCTCTTCTATTCTTTTCTCGCATCCATCTACTTTAGAAACGAAATCTAAAAGATATAATCTATTACCTAGAGCTTCATATCTATATTCACTGAATGAGGTAACAACTATTATGATAGAACTCCAATCATCAAATTCTTCTCTAATCATTCTAGCAGCATCTATCCCAGATGCTTCTCCCATTCTTATATCTAAGAAATATATTTTGAAACCTATATCACTTTTTACTACATTTCTAAACTCTTTATTATAGTCTGCATATTCATATGTTTTATAATCCATATCAAGTTTCATCATGTAACTGTCTATAGTTTTTTGCAAATTATCACGAAATTCTTTACTGTCATCACAAATAATAAAGTTTAACATATTATCATTCCTTCCTTAATGATTTTACCATATTTTTCCAAAAATAAATCAAAAAAAAAGAAAATTAGACTTTTTTTAATTTCTTTTTTACTTTTTTCTCTAATAATTTAGTTTTTTCTGGTATTTTATTGGATACTATATTAGTATTTAATACAAACCACACAACTATTATAAATAACAATATATATATTATTATACTTACTATGCCATTTTTTAACATATAAAAGATTGAAGCTAAAGAAAATAAAATATCTATAAAGTATATTATTAAAACTGTTGATCTTTGAGAAAAGTTCATATTAATTAATTGGTAATGAATATGTTCTTTATCTGCTGAAAAGATGGGTTGTTTTTTTAATAATCTTCTTATTATAGCAAATAATGTATCCAATATTGGAATTGCTAAAATAAGTATTGGTACAAAAAATGATGTTAAGGCTGGGCCTTTAAATCCTAATAAACATATCATAGCAATCATATATCCTTGAAATGTTGTACAATCTCCTGCGAATATACTAGCCGGATAAAAATTATGAATTAAAAATCCTAATGTTGAACCCAACATTATGAAACATAATAATATCTCTAAAGTTCCAAATCTTCCCTGTAAAAAACATATAATACCCATAGTTAGATAAAATATTGAAGATATTCCTCCACTTAGTCCGTCTATTCCATCTATTAAATTAATAATATTCATACAAGCAATTATGAATATTATAGTTAATGGATAAGCCCAAAATCCAAAATTTATAATATAACCAAAAGCAGTAATTTTATCTAATAGCAATCCTCCATAAAATACAACTATAAAGGCTGCGATAAGTTGACCTATTATTTTTTTCCAACCTATTGATTCTATATCATCTATTATTCCAGTTAATATCACAATAAAACTACCTATTAATATGGAATTCATTTGATGCGAATAATTTCCAAACAACATATATCCTAATAGAAAAGCAAGATATATACCTACTCCTCCTAGTTTTGGCATTTCTTTTTTATGTATATGTCTATTTCCTTCTTCGCTTCTTGGTTTATCTGTTGCATTTATTAATACCGCAATTTTCTTCATATATATCATTATTATAGAACTAGCAACCATTGTTGTTAAAACTATTATTATCATTCTTATTATTTCATTTGTCATTACTAACACTTCTTTCTTAAATTTAGTATAACAAATATAATGAAATTAGTGAAGTATTAATATTTTTATCTCTTATTAATCTCAAAGTATTTTTTAAAACCTTCTGCAATACTTGTAGTTGGTTCGTTCGCTATCAGTATAGGAATATTTAATTCATCTTCAAATAAATCAGCAATTCCCTTTAATTGAGCTGATCCTCCTGTTAAAACTAAACCTTTATCAACAATATCGGCGGATAATTCAGGTGGAGTTGTCTCTAAAATACTTTTTATATTTTTTATAATTAAGTGTACACTATCTTCTATCGCTTCTTTTACTTCCTTTGAAGTAATTTCAATACTATTAGGAAGCCCCGTTATTAAATTTCTACCTTTGACTTCTAGTGTTTCTCCTTTTTCTATTTTATACACGCATCCTATTTTTCTTTTTATATTCTCAGCTGTTTGTGATCCTATAAGTAATTTATATTTTAATTTTATATATTTTTTAATATCTTCATTAAATGTTTTCCCAGCTGTTTTAATTGAATTACTTATTACTATATCATTTAGAGAAATGATAGCTATTTCTGTTGTACCTCTACCTATATCTACTACCATATTAGCAAGAGGTTTATCAATATCCATACCAATGCCTAAAGCTGCGATTTTAGGTTTTTCTTCTAAAATCACTTTTTTAGCGCCCAACACTTCTCCTAATTCTTTAATAGCATTTTTTTCTACTTTGGTTATATTTGATGGAAAAGTTAAAACTATTGTGGGTCTAGTTAAAGATGAAGTGTAATTATTTTCTTTTAAGAGATTAGAAATTAATCCTTCTGTTAAAGAAAAATCATCTATTATACTATTTTTTATTGGCCTTATAGCTTTTATTTTTCCTGGTGTTCTTCCTACCATAGCACTTGCTTTTTTACCTACAGCAATTATATTTTTTGTTTCATTATCTATGGCAACAACTGAAGCATCATTTACAATAAGCCCATCTTTATCACTATAAATTAAAATACTATCACTACCTAAATCTATTCCTAATCTTTTAGACATTTTATCACCTTCAGTTGTATTATACCCAATAAATTAATTTATATAACAAAAAAAGATTTATCATAAATCTTTTATATCTTTGTTATAACAATTTTCTGGATTTAATACTTTATCATCTTTTGTTACTTGAAAATATAAGTGATTTCCTAAATCTTTTTCTATCTTATTTGTACCACTTTTACCAATTGTCTGTCCTTGAGATACTACATCGCCTTTTTTTACAGTTACTTCTGATAGACTTTCGTATGTTGTTACTATATTATTTTCGTGTTCAATAACTACTATTTTTCCTAATGCATCATCTTCACTTACTTCTATTACTTTACCATCTAATACTGTTACAACTTCAAAAATATTTTCTAATACATAATCTATACCATTGTTTTGCATATATGTATTATTATATTTAATTATTGAATTTTCTTGATCTTTGCTTTCACCTTTATAATCATAAAATCCCTTACCTATAGTTACATTTGCATCTTTATATGGACTAATCATTGTTATTTTAGTATTTACTACTGGAATGTCATTATCTAATATAGCTTCAGTTACATATGTATTATAACTTTCTTCTGATGTTTTTAAAGTTTTAGCAGTATAATATACGCTTATTATAAGAGTTAATATTGATAACACATAAATTGTTGGTAATACAAATGGTCTTAATTTTAAATTCTTTTTCATTTTTTCACCTCATTTAAAGTTTCTGCATAAAAAAGAATTTTATACATAAAAAAACTTATCTTTTTAATAAGATAAGAAAAAATCATATAAGAAATTAGTAACTAAATATATCATAGCAAGCACTAATAGAAAATAAAACAATCTTGCTTGAAATACTTTGTTTTTTTTAAAAATTTGATTTATATTGATTGAATCCATTGACCATACTACTAATATAGCAACAAATATATATATAAAGAATTTTACTGACATATATTACTCCATATTATCTTCTAATTTTTTTATTCTTCTTTTGTGTCTTTCTAAATTAGAAAAATCAGTATTAATAAATGTATCTATTATATCTTTTGCTAAATAGGTAGGCATCCTTCCATTTAAAGCCAAACAATTTGCATCATTATCTAATCTTGTCATTTTAGCTTCTTCTACATTGTCTACTTTAGCACATCTAATACCTTTTACTTTATTACACGCAATTGAAATGCCTATACCAGTAGAACAAATAGCAATTCCATAATCAATATCTTTATTATTGATACCTTCACATAATTTATGAGCAAAATCCGGATAATCAACAGATTCTGTAGAGTTAGTTCCATAATCAATGGTTTCTATTTTTATTTTTTTTAAATAATTTTTTAATTTTTCTTTTAATTTGTATCCACCATGATCACTAGCTAAACCTATTTTCATATAACCACCTTACCTTATATTTAAAGTATATCATTAATTTGTGTATTTTTTATGTTTTTTATGAAAAAAAAACTAGAAATAAATTCTAGTTATCAAATCCATATTTTTTATTGAATTGTTCTACTTTACCTTTTTTAGATCCTCTTGCTTGTTTTCCTGTATAGAATGGATGACATTTTGAACAAACTTCAACTTCTATTTCTTCTTTTGTACTTCTTGTTTTAAATGTATTTCCACAAGCACATTTAGCAATAGCATCTTTATATTCTGGATGTATTCCTTTTTTCATATTTTCCTCCTTACCGCCATGGTAATTAAACCATAGTCATTCAATGTGAAACTATTATATCAACTTTTATTAGCTTTAGCAAGCATTTTTATATTTTTTTGTTATTTTATCGGCGATTTGTTTATATGTTTTGTAATTGGGATATAAACTACTATTATCTATTTCTTTGTCATTAAATAGATTTGTAGTTTTAAAATATTCTATATTATATTTATTGGATAAGTCTTGATATATGTAATTTAGATTAGTTATTGTGTAATAAATTTTATCATATTCTTTATAATTATGAAAATAGTATCCTACAAATACAATTTTATTTTTAGAATATTTTTCTATTTCTTTAATTAAGTTTTCTATGTCTTTTTTTGTTTTGGTTAAAGCTATATCTATTTCTTCTTGATTTAGATATTGTAACTGATTAATATTATTTATATTCAAATAATCATTTAAATCATTTATACCTATTGTTATTGTCAATAAATCTGCTTCTCTTAATAATCTTTTTATACTTATTGTATTACCATTTGATATTATAAAATCATTATTTTCTATATCTTTTATCATTTCTTTAGCAGTATATTTTTCTTTTGTATAAGTTTTATCAAAATATTTTAATTTTCTTTCACTATTTAAATTATCTCTAATATAATCTGGATAACCATATTCATAACTATTATTTGAATTTATTCCTAAAGCATAATAATCTCCCATAGCAATATATGTTTTTTGTTTTGGATCAAAAACATAATATATAGCGATAGTAATAAATATAATAAATATAATTGTTAAAAGACCTTTAAAAGTAAATATTTGTTTCATTTGTGCCTCCAAAAAAAAGAAATATATTTTATTATATTTCTTTTAATTCAATATTAGCACCAACATCTGTTAATTTTTCTACTATATGTTCATATCCTCTTAATATATGTTCTACTTTGGTTATTGTAGTAGTGCCATCCGCAATTAAAGCAGCCGCAACCATCGTTGATCCAGCTCGTAAATCTGTAGCTTCTACTTCTGTTGCAAGTAATTGTGTTGGTCCATTTATAGTCGCTACTTTTTCTTTTACTTTTATGTTTGCATTCATTTTATTTAAATAAGGTATATGCATAAATCTATTTTCGTATATTGTTTCTTCTATTAAAGATGTTCCTTCTGCTTGTGTTAATAAAACCGTGAATGGTTGTTGAAGATCTGTTGGAAATCCTGGATATACTAAAGTTTTTATATTTGTTGGTTTATATTTTTTAGGTTTTGATACAACTATATTATCAGGTTCTACTTTTACCGGAATTCCCATGTCTTCTAATTTAGATATTATTGCTTCTAAGTGTTTAGGAATAATATTATCTATTTTTAAATTATCTCCGCATAGCGCTCCTATAATCATATAAGTACCTGCTTCAATTCTATCTGGTATAACTTCATGAAAGCAACCATGTAATTTTTCAACACCTACTATTTTAATTTTAGATGTACCCGCTCCAGTTATTTTTGCTCCCATATTATTTAAAAATGTAGCTACATTAACAATTTCTGGTTCTTTAGCAGCATTTCTTATTATCGTTGTTCCTGTTGCTTTTACTGCCGCTAACATAATATTAATTGTAGCCCCTACACTAGCAATATTTAAATAAATATCTGCGCCTTTCAATTCTTCTGCCTCTATTGTGTAATACATACCTTCCGCGGTGACTTTGGCACCTAATTCTTCAAAACCTTTTAGATGTAGGTCAATCGGTCTTGCTCCGATAGCGCAACCTCCAGGTAAAGCCATTTGAACTTTTTTAAATTTACCAAGTAAAGCTCCTAAAAAATAATATGAAGCGCGCAACTTTTTAGTATGTTCCTCAGGAATTACTTTGTTCTTTAAATTTTTAGGATTTATCACAATACTTTCGCTAGCTCTTTTAGTTTCTACATCAAGGTAATTTAATATTTCTGATAGTGCTTTTACATCTGTTATTTCTGGAACATTGCAGATAGTCGATTCGTCATCTGCTAAAATAGCTGCTGGAATTAAAGCAACTGCACTATTTTTAGCTCCACTTATCCTTATTGTTCCTGTTAATTTTTTATTTCCTTCTACCTGTAATACTTTCATGTCAAACCTCCTAGATTATTTCAATGTATTTTATTTGTTATTTTAAAAAATGTTACTATTCTGAAAATAATTTAATTTTTTCTTTTACTATACTTTTAATTTTTATTTCAGAACTTCCTATTATTTTTCTTGGATCATATACTTTTTTATTTTTCTTTATAAATTTTGTTACTTCATTTTTAAATGCAATTTGTAATTCAGTATTAATATTTATTTTATTTATTCCTGAAGAAATTGCTTTTTTTATTATATCATCATTTAAACCAGTTCCGCCATGTAAAACTAATGGTATATTTAATTTTTTATTTAATTCTTTAATTCTTTCAAAGTCTATTTGTGGTTTCCCTTTATAGATTCCATGAACACTTCCTAAAGCAGGCGCAAGTGAATCAATATTAGTTTCTTGAACAAAATAAATACAATCATCTACTTTAGCATACATAGATTTATCTGCTTTAGCATTTTCTGTTATACCACCTATTTCTGCTTCTACTGTTACATCATATTCTTTTGCATAAGCCACTACTTGTTTAGTTATATTTATATTTTCTTCTAGTGAGTATCTAGATGCATCAATCATAACAGAAGTAAAACCTGCATCTATTGCTTTTTTACATATATCAAATGTTTTTCCATGATCCAAATGAAGACAAATTGGAATTTGGATATTTAAATCTATTATTAATCCTTTAATCATTCCTACAATAGTGTTGAATCCACCCATATATTTACTAGCACTTTCACTGACACCTAAAATAACTGGTTTGTTCATTTTTTCAGCTTGTTCTATTATATACTTGGCCCACTCTAAATTATTGATATTAAAATGAGCAATACAATTATTATTTTTCTTAGCTTCATCTAGTATTTTTTTACTATTTATAAGCATAAAACCACCTAACTATATAATAGAGTAGATGGTTTTATTTGTCAATTTTATTCATGGGTATTAAATTTATATTTACTTATGTTGACAACTTAAAAAAACAAATAATAAAGTGATAGTATAAATAATATTACACTACCTAATAGTGTTGCCTTTTTATCAAAATTGTTATTTAATACTTTCCCTACTGTGGTACCTAAATATGTAAATAATGAACTAGTTATAGAAAATATTATAGGAGGCATTAATAAGTATTTAGATATAGTATTTAGAGCTATTCCAACACTAAAACTGTCTATACTTACAGTGAAACCAAATATTAAAAAAGATAATATATTTTTTAGTTCTTCAGCTTTTTCTTCTTTTTTTAGTGATATAAACATTTGTATAGATAATATTATAAAAATGAAGCCTACTAAAATATTTGTTTCAATTGGAATGTATTTTAAAACTATTTTTCCAAATAAAGAACCTAGTAAGGGCATAATAAAATGATATATTCCTACAATAATACTAAGCATAATTCTTTTTTTATTTGTTAATCCAATTGTTCCATATAATATAGCTAAAGAAAAAGCGTCCATGCTTAAAGCAACTGCAGTTAAAAGAGTAGTTATAAATTCCATTTTAATCTCCTCTTTTAATTATATTAAGCTTTTTTAAAAATATTTATCAATTAACTCTTTTATAAAAGATTTATACTCTACTTCATCTGTTTGTTCTTCTTCTGCCTCTAAAAGACACAAAGGAGGAAATAAAACACACCACCAATTTTTACCACTACCTTCACCTAAGGTAACTACTAGTGATTCATAGTCTCCTTCTTGATATGTTACACCTTTATATTTTTTCTCTGGAAAATGATTTATACCATAATTAATATTATAATTTAAATCTGCATTATTTTCTTTTAATGTTTGTTGAACATTTTTATCTATATTATTAAGATCTTTATTTATTAAAGTTCTAGCCTCATCTATTGTTTTTGTATCAATTAATTTTGTATATAATTCTTTTTGCAACGTATCTCTGACTTCTTTTTTTATTTGTTGATCTTCCTTGCTATCACTATTTGCAATTACTCTGAATCTTATTGCGCTACTTGGAATAATTACTTCTTCTGTCTTGTTACTTAATATAAAAAACATAACTACTATTACTAGGAATACTGTTATTATTTTTTTCATTAAAAATCACCTACTCTATAATGGGTGATAATTTTATTTTTTATTCATCTTTTATTACAAAAATCATTCTATCTCTATTTTGAAGATCTTTTTTTGTAAATATTTTAACATTTTGTAAATATTTATTTATTAAATCTATTATATCTTGTTGTTGTTTATAACCTATTTCAAAAGCTAATAGATACTTATCTTTTGTATTTTGTTCTATTTTTTTTATTATTTGTTCATAAAAGTATAATCCATTATTTTCGGCATATAAAGCTTTATGTGGTTCGTTATTTCTTACTATATCTTCTATTGGTTCATCATAACTTATATATGGGGGATTGCTTATAACAACATCGTATTTATCTTTAACATTGTTTAGCATATCACTTTGATAAATATTAACATCTACATTATTAAGGAAAGCATTTTCTGTGGCTATTTTTATGGCTTCTTCTGAAATATCAATTAAAGTAACATCTGCTTCGGGTAATTCTTTTTTTAAAGTTATGCCTATATTACCACTACCACATCCTAAATCTATTATCTTTACATTACTTTTAAAATATTTTTTTATTAGGATAATAGTGTTTTCTACTAATTCTTCTGTTTCAAAACGTGGTATTAAAACATTTTCATTTACTTTAAAAGTATATCCATAAAAATTGGTTTTTCCTAAGGCATATTGGATTGGTTTATTATTTTTTATAGCTTCATAAGATTTTAAAATATCTTTTTCTTGTTCTTCTGTTACTAATTCATTTAAATGATTATATAACTCTAAAGGTGATAAATTAGTAAAATTGCTTATTATTAATTTAACTTGATCTTTATGAATATATTTATTACCTTCTATAATTAGTTCTTCTATAGACATTGGTCTGATTCTCCACTTAATTTAAGTTTTTGTTCTTCAGTAATTAGAGCTTCAATTATTTCATCCATATCTCCATTCATAACTCTATCTAATTGTTTAGTAGTAAATCCTATTCTATGATCTGTAACTCTATTTTGTGGATAATTATATGTTCTAATTTTTTCAGCACGATCTCCAGTACCAATTTTGTTTTTTCTTTCTTTTCCAGCTTTTTGTTCTTCTTCAGCTAGTTTTGCTTCATAAAGTCTAGCTTTTAATACTTCTATTGCTCTCGCTTTATTCTTTATTTGACTTCTTTCGTTCTGACAAGTTACTACTGTTCCTGTTGGAATATGAGTTACTCTGACTGCACTATCAGTAGTATTAACTCCTTGCCCTCCACAACCACTAGATCTATATACATCTATTTTTAAATCATTTTCATTTATTTCTATATCAACATCTTCTGCTTCTGGCATTACTAAAACTGTAGCTGTTGAAGTTTGTAATCTTCCATTAGATTCTGTGACCGGAACTCTTTGAACTCTATGAGATCCACTTTCATATTTTAATTTAGAATAAGCTCCTTCTCCTTTTACTATAAATTCTATGTTAGTAAAACCACCTGCTTCTCCATCTATTGAATTTATTACTTCTATTTTAAATCCTTGTTTTTCAGCATAATGAGAATACATTCTAAATAAATCTCCAGCGAATATATTAGCTTCATTTCCTCCGGCAGCACCTTTTATTTCCATAATAACATTTTTATCATCATTAGGATCTTTAGGTATTAATAAAACTTGCAATTTTGCTTCTAATTCTTCTTTTTCATGATTTAAGGTTATTAATTCTTCTTTAGCCATATCCGCTAAATCTTTATCTTGAAGCATTAATAAAGTATCCGCAATTTCTCCTAAAACCTTGTTATACATTCTATAACAAATTACAGTATCTTCTAGGCCTGCTGACTCTTTAGCTAATTTTTTAGTTTTATTGATATCACCTAAAACTTCTGGTTTTATTAATTCTTCTTGAAGCTCATTAAATCTTTTTTCAATCATATTTAATCTATCTATCATATTATCACCTTTCTTAAAGCAAAAAAATTACTATTTTAGTAATTTATTTTGATTATTCGTTTTCTATTTCATCTTCATCAACAATAACTAAATCTTTTAAATCATCATCTGTATCATCATAATTATCTTCATCTATTGTATCATATGAAAAATTATTGTCATCTTCTTTTTCTATTTCTTCTGTTTCTTCAAAATCATCTTCGTCGTCTGCATCATCTAAATCAATTTTTTGTGATTTATGACGTTTACTTAAATCCCAAGTTCCATCATCTAACATGATAAAATTCTTATCTGTAGCTAATGAAGTATAGTAATCTCCAATTTTATTTTCATATTCTTTGTCACTAAGATCTAATAAACTCTTAATTTTACCAAATAATTCTGCAGTATTTAAATTTGGTGTTTCTTCTAAAATAATCTTTGTGATATCTTTATAAGATAGTAATTCTAATTCTTCTTTTTTATATGTATCAATGCCTTTTTTCATGGTATTGCCTCCTAAACAAATTTATAAATGTATTCAGTTACCTAAACTTATATCATAAAATATGTATAATTACAATATTTTTTACATCTTTTCAGGAACATTTATTCCTAAAATGTCTAATAATAATAAATTAGTATCTAACACTAACTTAGATAGCGTTAGCCATGATGCTTTTTGTTGTTCATCTTTTTCTATTAAGATTTTGTTTTCAGAATAAAATTTATTGTAACTACTAGTTAATTTATATAAATAATCCGCAATTTCATTTAGTGATTTTATATTATATGATTTTGTTAATACTTTTGGCAATTGTAATAAATTTAAAATTATGTTTTTCTCTGTTTCTGTAGAAAGTTTAGTGTATTCATTATATTTTATATTTTCAGTTTCTGCTTTTCTTAAAAGTGATTTTATTCTTACAGTAGAATATAGTAAATAAGGACCTGTTTTTCCTTCTATATCACTAAATTTTTCTGGCGAGAAAATATAATCAGTACTTCTAAATGATAATAAATCAGCATATTTTAAAGCTGCGATAGCAATTGTATTGGCTGTTTCTTCTATATTATCTGATTGACCTTGTTCTGTTTTCTTAAGAGTAGTTTGATATATTATATCAATTAATTTATCAAGGGTCATTACGCCACCATCTCTAGTTTTAAATGGTTTACCATCTTCACCATTTACTGTTCCAAATCCTAAAAATTCTAATTTTGTAGAATCTTTTACCAAATTACCTTTTTTTGCCGCTCTAAAAACTTGAGTGAAATGTAATTCTTGACGATTGTCCGCAATGTACCAAATTTCATCTGGTGAAAATCTTTCCATTCTTGATTTAATAGAACCTAAATCTGTGGAAGCGTAAATATAAGCTCCATTACTTTTCTTTAATATTACTGGAGGTAATTCTTTACTATCTGTCTCTTCTGTAACATCCATTACTAAGGCATTCTCACTGATATAAGTTAAACCTTGATCAGCTAAACTTTTTAATACCTCTGGAATTTCTTTTAAAGAATCCATTTCTCCTTCCCATAAATCAAAACTTGTATTTAACTTATCATATATTCTTTTTATTTCTTTTAGAGAAAGATCTTTTGTTTTTTGCCATAGTTTACTATAACCAATTTCTCCATTTTGTATTTTTAAAGTTATTTCTCTGGCTTGTTCTTTGTATTCCTCATCTTCTTTTGAACGTTTAGAAGCAGCTGGATAAATATCATTTAATTCATTTTCTGTGAAAGGAAGATCAAATTCTTCTCCATTATAATCATCTTTAAAACATATAAGATCACTATATCTTTCTTTTATTTCTAAACATACTAAACCAGCTTGAGCTCCAAAATCTCCCAAATGAACATCGGCAATCGTTTTATGACCTAGTGTTTTAGCTAGACGTTTTAAGGCTTCTCCTATATCCGCACTTCTCAAATGACCTACATGCAATACTTTGGCGCAGTTTGCTCCACCATAATCTAAAAAAATAGTTTTACTTTTTTCATAATCTATATTATTTTTTTTAATATCTACTATTTTATTTACAGAGTCTATTAAAAATTCATTTGTTAAAGTTAAGTTAATAAAACCTGGTCCTGCGATATTAATATTAGTAAAACATGTTTCCTTTTGTAATTCTTCAACTATTTCTTCTGCGACAACTCTAGGATTTTTACCATTCTTTTTTCCAAGTGCCATCGCATCATTAATTTGATAATCTCCAAATTCTTTTCTTGAAGATGGTTGTAAAGTTACTTGTTCAATATCATATCCTAATTTTTTTATTACTTCTAATATTTTTTCTTCTACTGTTTTTATGACACTCATACTTCTTCCTCCTTTATAAGTTCATATTCAAAAGTTTCTTCGCTATCTAATAATTCATACTTAACTAAAAATTTATTATTTTTTTTAACTATTTTTTTGGTTTTTAGATTAACTTTTACTGACTTATTTATATCTTTTAATAAAATATCACCAATACTAATATTATTATTTAAAAAGATATATTTCATATACATAAAATTGTTTTCTCTTATTAATATATTATCTTTTATATTTAATGTTACTTTTGTTTTATCTAATTCTTGATATTTTATTATTTCTTTGTCTTTTTGATATATCGCAGTATAAACATTTTTTAAAATTTGTTCATTATTTTTTATTTTAACTTTTATTCTTATTTTCATGGATTCCTCCAATACAAAAATCTACCAAAATTATAGCACAACTATTTATTTTAGTACATATTTTTTATTATTTTTTTCATACTAAAATTGAAAAGTGGTGATTTTATGAAATTTTTTAAAAAAATGGGAAAATTTGCTTTATATTTATCTATAATTATAGGAGTTATTTTAATAGGATGTATTTTATATGTTAGATTAACACCCACTATAGATATTAGTGATTCCAGTGGCATTACTTTATATGATAAAAATAATGAGGTTTTCTTTCAAGGAAATAGTACTAGTAAATGGATTGATTTAGATAAAATTAGTGATAATATAATAAACGCAACTATTTCTAGTGAAGATAAAAATTTTTATTCTCATCATGGATTTGATTTATTAAGAATAGCTAAAGCTATGGTTACAAATATTAAAACTGGTTCAAAACAAGGTGCTTCTACTATATCTCAACAATATGTAAAAAATTTATATTTAGATTTTGACCAAACTTGGAAAAGAAAATGGGATGAAATGTGGCTTACTATGGAAATAGAGTCTCATTATTCTAAAGATGATATTTTAGAAGGTTATTTAAATACTATAAATTATGGCCATGGGATGTATGGAATAGAAAGCGCCAGTGAATTTTATTTTGGTAAAAGTGCATCACAATTATCTTTAGCAGAAGCCTCTATTTTAGCAGGTATTCCTAAAGCTCCAACATATTACTCTCCAATTAATGATTTTGAAGCGTCAAAAAAAAGACAAGCATATATTCTTAAAACAATGGTAGATAATGGTTACATAACAAAAGAAGAAAAGGAGAGTGCTTATAAAACAGAACTTAATATTAAAGGTGTAGATAATGAAGATAATATTTCTAGTTTGATGTATTATAAAGATGCGATTGTTGAAGAATTAAAATCTTTAAATGTAGTTTCTAATTCTTTAATAGAATCAGGTGGTCTTAAAATATATACTAACTACGATTCTGAAGCCCAGAAAATATTAGAAGATAATACAAAAGAAAATATCCCAGAAAGTTCTGAGATACAAACTGCTTCTATTATGATGAATCCTAATGATGGTTCTATTATTGCACTTGTAGGAGGAAGAGATTATAATTTATCTTCGTTTAATAGAGCTATTAATTCAAAAAGGCAAGTAGGTTCAACTATGAAAGCTTTTCTATATTATGCGGCACTAGAAAACGGATTTACCGCATCAAGTTCTTTCATAAGTGAAGAAACAACTTTTACATTTGATGATAAAAGCACTTATTCACCTAAAAATTATAATAATAAATACGCAAATAAGGCTATTTCGATGGCTGCAGCAATATCTTACTCTGATAATATTTACGCAGTTAAAACTCACGAGTTTTTAGGAGAAGAAACTCTTGTTGAACTAGCTAAGAGAGTAGGTATTTCTTCCACCTTAGAAAAAGTTCCTTCTTTAGCTTTGGGCACTAGTGAGATGAGTCTAAAAGAGCTTGCCTTAGGATACGCAGCTTTTGCAAATAATGGTTACAAAGTTGATGCTCATCTTATTAAAAAGATAGAAAATAGTGAGGGGAATGTTATATATGAAAAGAAAAACGATAAAAATCAAGTATTAAATTCTAATTTAACATTTATTTTAAGTAATTTATTGACAGGTACTTATGATTCTTCGTTTGTTGATTATAATTATCCAACCGCAATTAACTTAGCTTCTAGAATGACACATACTTATGCTTTAAAAAGTGGGACAACTGAAACAGATAACATCTATATTGGCTACACTCCAGAGATATTAACCGCAGTTTGGTGTGGTTATGATGATAATAGCGAGGTAAAGTCTTCTGAATATAAATACGCCCAAAATATTTGGTTGGAGTCTATGGAATCTTATTTACAAGATGAAGAAAATAGTTGGTATGAACAACCAAATGGTGTTGTGGGCGTTTTAGTTAATCCTATTACTGGACACCCCGCAACTGAAAATGATAAAAATAAAAAGATCTTCTATTACTTAAAAGGCAGTGAGCCTAGTAATGACGATCCTGTTTTTGATGAAATAGATAGTTCTAGTCAGTAATTATTTCTAACATATCTCCTGTTTTTAAAAGATTAGCATTTGCATCATCTGTATCTAAATGAAGTTCAAGACTAGCTTCTTCACTTTCTTTTAAATAAACATTTTGAATAATTGATGCTTTTTCACCCTCTACTTTTATACTTACAACATCTTTATTTAAACCATATTTTTCTCTTAATTCTTTTGTAATGTGAATATGACGATTTGCAATAATTCCACATTCTTTTGTCACTTCTCCATATGGTCCAACTAAAGTAAGTACTGCTGAACCTTTTAAATCTCCTGATTCTCTAACCGGAGGTTTTACTCCTAAGGTAAAACTATCTGTTTTAGAAATTTCTGCTTGAGTATAGGAACGAATAGGTCCTAGAACTCTAACTTTTTTTATTGTGTTTTTTTCTGTTTTAATATCAACAAATAAATTTGAAGCATATTGCCCTGGTTGTACTAAATCTTTAATATTTTCCATTTTTTCATCTTTAAATAAAATTTTATAATCTTCACTATTTAAATGTACATGTCTATTTGAGACTCCTAATAATACTTTCATTTTAATCACCTTTATTAGTATAGTAAAAATAATTATATTTTTCAATATTTTTACATAATATTTAACAGGAGACCAACTATGAATAGTCAATAGTTTTTGCAAAAAAATGAAAAATTTAAAATAAAAAAATTATTGCACAGCAACGCACCGTAAGTGAGGGTACGGTTATGGATTCCT
>JBJEXX010000053.1:0-4332 GCA_051886215.1 Bacilli bacterium
AAGGAAAGTTGAAAATATATGGAACACAAACAACAAAGGATTCTGCATATGTAGTGGAAAAAGTTGATTTAACATCATATCAAATCGAAGATGAAAATCGAGTAAAATTATTTGCTAAGAGATATTCTGATAATTCCCTTAGAATGGAAGGAATAGGAATTGTTCCTGATAGTATCGAAGAAAATTTAGATTTTACTAGATTAGTAGAAAATAGTAGATTTACAGAAGATTTACTAAATGATATAAATACAGCAATTGCCAAAGATGGTATAGGTCCGTGTGATGACATTGGTTCTTGTTTTATAGACAGTGGAAACTGGAGTTTAAGTGAAAATGTATCTAATGAAATAGCTAGTATAATTAACAATTTAGATAGTTATCATCAATATAATACTCTTTATATTGATGAAGGTATAACAAGAATATCTGGTGCTGTATTTGAGGGAATAGTATTTAATTATACTGCATTTGATAAAATATACATATCAAAAACAGTTAATGACATTAGTAGTTTTGGTTCTAATGATTATTTAAAAGAAATTGAATTTGTAGAACTTAAAAATTCAGGATATCAAGTTTTTGTAGATAATGGTTTAAAAATTAGTAATCGAGCATTTATGCAATGTTCATCTTTAACTAAGGTTCATATTCTAGATAACTTGTCAAGTATAGGAGTTTTCGCATTTGATGATGATACAAATGCAGTTATAGAAATTGAGGCAAAAAAAGCTGATGTTATATTTGATAATACAACAGAAGAAAATGCATTTAGAAATGTAAAAGAAGTTAAATGGTTAAATGGTTAATAAAAAAATTAAAATAATTAAGGTAGGTTGTTTATCTTGATTATTTTTTTTAGTATAATGATATTGGTGAGTAAAATGAGCTTAAAAATAGAAAGATTGGATCATTATGGTAGAGGCATAGGTTATATAAATAATAAAATAACTTTTATAAATAATGCTTTAATAGATGAGATTGTTACTATAAAAGAAATAAAAGGATATAAAAAATATAATATCGCAAATGTAGAGGAGATTATTTCAAAAAGTAATAATAGAATAAATCCAATATGCCCATATTATAATAATTGTGGTGGTTGTAATATAATGCATATGGATTATAAGGCTCAATTAGTATTCAAAGAAGAAAAAATAAAAAATATTTTAAAAAAATATGCAAATATTGAAGAAAAGAAAATAAATAATATTATTCCTAGCAAAGAATTAAATTATAGAAATAAATTAACTTTGCATGTAAAAAATAAAAGAATAGGATTATATAAAAATAATAGTAATAATATAGTAGAAATAGATAAGTGCTATATAACTGATGAAGATATTAATAAAGTAATTAAGTCATTAAAAAAATTTGTTTTTGATACAGAAAATAATATAGATAAGATAATTATTAGAAAAGCAAGTAATATTTTATTATATATAACAGGTAAAGTAGAAACTAATAAATTAGTTAATTATTTTGATGATATAAATATAGTTGTTAATGATAAATGTGTTTTAAATAATGATTATATAATTGATAAAATTTTAAATAAGAAATTTAAAGTTTCCTCTGAATCTTTTTATCAAGTTAATTCAAAACAAATAGAGAATTTATATAATTTAGTAATAAAAAATATAAAAAATAAGAATTATGATAAAGTTCTTGATTTGTATTGTGGAACAGGTACTATTGGTATTATTATTAGTGATTATGTAAAAGAAGTTATTGGAATAGAAGTATCTAAATCCTCTTATAAAGATGCTTTAGAAAACGCTAAAATAAATAATACAAAAAATATTAAATTTATAAATGGTAAAGTGGAAGATTATATAGATGATTTTGAAAATATTGATGCAGTTATAGTAGATCCTCCTAGAAGTGGTTTGGATAAACATACTATAAAAGTTTTAGAAAATATTTCTTCTCAAAAAATAATTTATGTTTCTTGTGATCCGATGACTTTAGCGAGGGATATTAAATTATTAAGTACTAATTATGAAACAATAGAAGTTACTCCAGTAGATATGTTTCCAAACACTCATCACGTTGAATGTGTTTCAGTACTACATCGAAAAAGCTCTGAAAAATAAGGGTTTTGAGAAATAAATAAAGCATATTTTTGATAAAAAATGATGATTTTTATCAAAATTTTAAAAAATTGTAATAGGTTGTCTGAGGAGTATATGTTTCCACATACCACATTATTCATACAAGGGAATATATCCTAACTTAATAACTAAAATTAAGGGAGATGAAACATAAATGAAAGAAAGCAATATTTTATTATATGAAACAGAAGAAGGAAATGTAAATGTTGATGTTATATTAAAAGATGAAACAATATGGTTAACTCAAAAAAGCATGGCGGAAGTATTTGATTGCAGTTCAGACAATGTAAGTCTACATTTAAAAAATATATTTGAAGATAATGAGCTTGATAAAAATTCAACTACTGAGAAAATCTCGGTAGTTCGAAAAGAAGGAAATCGTAATGTAAATAGAGAATTAGAGTTCTATAATTTGGATGCTATTATTGCGGTTGGATATAGAGTTAATTCTAAAAAGGCAACTAAATTTAGAATTTGGGCTACTAAAATATTAAAAGATTATATGATTAAGGGCTTTGTAATAGATACAGAGAAAATGAAAAATGGTCCTAAATTTGGTAAAGACTATTATGATGAATTATTACAAACTATTAAAGAAATTAGATTAAGTGAAAGAAGACAATATCAAAAAATAACAGATTTATTTGAAGCTACAAGTATTGATTATAATAAAGACTCTGATGAAGCATATACATTCTTTAAAATTGTTCAAAATAAATTACATTATGCAGTTACTGGAAAAACAGCTGCTGAACTAATATATGAAAGAGTAGATAGTGAAAAAATACATATGGGATTAACCACTTGGAAAAATAGTCCTGATGGGAAGATAATGAAATATGATATTAATATAGCTAAAAATTACTTAAATGAAGAGGAATTAAAAAAGTTAGAAAGGCTCACAATTAGTTTTTTAGATTATGCAGAAGATATGGCTGAAGAACATCAAGTAATGACAATGAATGATTGGATAAAAGAAACAGATGAATTATTAAAATTTAGAAAGAAAAATGTTTTAAGTGATTCAGGCAAAGTATCTCATAAAAAAGCTTTAGAAAAAGCAGAAAATGAATATGAAAAATTTAGAATAAAACAAGATAGAGAATATATTTCAAGTATGGATGAGATGTATAAAAAATATTTAGAAGAAAATTATAAATAGTTTGAATGAGAGATATATATGAAAAATTAAAAACAAAATTATCAACTTCAACATCTTTGGTGAGTATTTTGTTTTTTTTTGCTTTATATTAGTTGTAATAAAGTGGATTAATATTTTTAATAATTACATTTTTGTAATAAATAAAACTATAAATTCTCATATAACTAATAAATTACATGAGTTAACAGTAGAATGAACTGTTTATAACACTAAAACTATATTGAGTGAATGTGATATATATGATAGACATAACCAACATACAATTTAAAGTTCAACTAGTCATAGCCACTATACAACACATATTGAGTGTGTATGCGTTCTAAAACTTAAATAAAGCCTTATCTTCAACGGGTATTAATTGTTTTTCCGAAACTTAAATTCTATATAAAAAAAGTAATCAAATTTTATGAAAGACAAGGATATTATTTAGAAATGCAAGTTGATATTAAAAAATTTAATAAAAATTTATTATTTAAAATAGAAAGTTACACAAATTGCTATTTTTGTTTTATATTAATAAATTTCTTGAAAGATATATGTTTCAAATTTCAAAAGAAGAATATATAAACTTGAAGTCCCAATTTGGGACTTCAAATATAAATACATATGGTGGAGTTAGAAAACTTCCATATGTATTTACTGAACAAGGAGTTGCAATGTTAGCAACTATACTAAAAACTCAAGTAGCAGATATAATCAGTATGAGAATAATAGATGCATTTGTTTATATGCGTAAATATTTATCAAATGAAAACAAAAATAGTGTATTAGTTAATCATGAAGAAAGAATATTAAAATTAGAAGAATTATTTGATAAATTTTCTAATAAACAAAATTCTATAATATATGAAGGAAAAATTTATGATGCATATAGTATATTATTAGATATATTTAATGAATCAAAGGAAGAAATAATAATTATTGACAATTATGTAAATAAAGAATTATTGGATACACTAAGGAATATAAATAAAAGAATAATAATTATCTCGAAGAATTATAAGGAAGAACTAATAAAAAAATATAAATCTCAATATCAAAATATAGAATTTATAAATA
>JBJEXX010000054.1:0-4277 GCA_051886215.1 Bacilli bacterium
GTCAATGTAAGAAAAAATTATACAATTTATCTCTTACAAAAACTATTATACGAGGTAGATGATAATATGAAAAAAAGTAAGATAATAAAAATAATTTCATCAATTATATTAGTTTTAGGTTTAGTATTGATTGTATTTGGAATTTATAGATATTTTGATTATAAAAAAACAATAGATAATTATAAAATAATTGAGATCAGTTTAGATTTAACAAGTTCTGAAGTAATCAATTTGTATAATAATGTTAATCAAAACAATAATAATTGTGTAGATTTCTTTTATGAGTTTGAAAATTTAGAAATTCTTAGTAAGAATATTTCTCCTTCATTTGCGCTAGATATGTTTTTATTTAATTATAAAAAGAATAATGAGTTAAATGAAAGTTCTATTGATTATACAAAAGTAAAAGAATCTTTAAAATCTTTATATGGAGAAGAATATAAATTTAATATAGAAGATATAAATGGTTCAACATACTTAGATTTTTATTATAAAAAAAATAACTTAATATATATAAAAGATCCTAATTGTAACAATAGAACAATAAAAACTAAATTATATGAAGCAATTGAAATTGATAATACTATAGAATTATATGAATATAGATTATATGAAGAAGATAATACTTATTATAATAGCCCTAATTCTGAAGAAAAATTAGATGTTACATTAGATGAAAGTAATAAAATAATAGATAATATAGAAAATTATAGTAAAGGACTTAATTATAAATACATATTCAAGTTAAAAGATAATCATTATTATTTAGAAAAAATACAATGGTTATTATAGAGGTATTTAAAATGGAATTAAAAAAATTAAAATGTATAGATAAAAATATAGATTTAGATAAATATATTAAATTTAGAGAATCTGTTAGAAAAAATATGGAACATACAGAATGGCTTGGTTCGTTTTCTAAAGAAGATTTAGTTACTATGTTAAATAATAATTCTAAAATATGGATTTATTACTATAATAATGAACCCATATGTTCGACCATGATAATCCCAGCCTCTGAAAAGGCATTAGGAAAATTTGATATAAATCTTGATTACTGTGAAGTTGTTGATTATGGACCTATTTTTGTTAATCCTAAATATACAGGACATAGATTGCAATATCAAATGTTACAAATGCAAGATGAGTATTGTAAAAACATAGGATATAAATACGCAGTGACAACCATACATCCTGATAATTTCTTTTCTATAAATAATTTTATTAAAGATGGATTTTTACTTAAGGATACAAAAGAATTTAAAAGAGGTATAAGAAATATATATTTTAAAGAGTTATTTTAAAATATATATTTTTTTAACAAAAATTAGTCTTTTACTTGAAAAATATAATAAATCTAATATATAATAAATTTAATTTTAGGGAGTTTGAATATGACAGAAAAAAATAAGATATTATTAGATTTAATAAAACAAGATTATACTATTTTTGCAATATCAAATAAAATGCATTTAACTTATAAACAAATATTTAATAGAGTTAATAGTATTGAAAAAGAAGGTTATTTAATAGGAAGAAAATATGATACTAATGGCAATATTATTTATTCTTATAATGCAAATTATACTAAAAGTAAAAAAAAAGAAAAAGTATTATTGTATAATAATAAAGATATCATAAAAATTTTAACAATATCTGATTTGCATTTAGGCAATATTAAAGCTTCAGAAGAATCTATTAATATAGTGTACGATTATTGTGTAAAAAATGGCATTAATATTATCTTGAATTGTGGAGATATACTAGATGGAACATATTCTAGAACAGAACAAATTATACCACCAGAAGAACAAATTGCTTATTTATTGGATATGTATCCAATTGAAAAAAATATAATAAATTTGTATTTATTGGGAGATCATGATTATAGTTTAAAGAATAAAGCAATGAGTCTTTCTAAAGCCTTGAATAGTAAAAGACATGACTTTGTTAATTTAATTAATGGTGCATCTCTTGAATCAAGTGGTAATATTGAATTTAGTTATAATAATATAAAAGTAGATCATTATCCACCTCAAAAAGAAGAATCAACTATAGAAGATTGTCAGTTGCACTTAGTTGGGCATAAACATTCTAATAAAGCTATATATAATTTAAAAACAGATATGACACCAACAATATATGTTCCTTCTTTAAGTAGAATATCACCAGAAGGAGAAATTTGTATACCAAGAGCTTTAGAACTTACGCTATATTTAGATAAAAAACATCATCTACAAGTAATAGATAAAAAAGACTTACTTATTTTAAATAATAAAATAATTATAACAAATGAAGAATTAATTAATTATAGTAAAGAAGATATTAATTTTAATTCAAAAGTAAAGAAAAAAACATTGTAAGAGTATTATCTCTTTTTTTTATTTATAAATTATGTTAAAATACAAAAGAAGTGGAGGTTTATATGATATTACCTAATTATAAAGAAGCTAAAACTAGAGATTTTAGACCTTACAAAAAAGAAATATATAAGATAGAAGAAAGTAATAAAAATTATTTTAGAGGCAAAACCTATCATTTAAAAACTTATGGTTGTCAAATGAATGAACATGATAGTGAAAATATTAAAGCTATATTAGAAGAATTAGGTTTTTCTTATGTTGATGATTATGAAAAAGCAGATCTTATCCTCTTAAATACTTGTTCAATAAGAGAAAATGCTCATAATAAAGCTTTTGGAATGTTAGGAAGAATAAAACATTTAAAAGAAGAAAAAACAGATTTAATTGTTGGTTTATGTGGCTGTATGGCTCAAGAAGAAGGAGTAGTAGAGGAATTATTAAAAAAATATAAATTTGTAAATTTTGTTTTTGGAACTCATAATATCCATCACTTAGTAAATTTACTTATGGAGAATATAAAAACAAATAAAAGACAGTTTGAAATTTATAGTAGAGAAGGTAATATTATTGAAAATATGCCTGTTAAAAGAGAAAATAAATATAAAGCTTTTGTTAATATAATTTATGGTTGTGATAAATTTTGTACTTATTGTATAGTTCCGTATACTAGAGGTAAACAACAAAGTAGAGCTAAAGAAGATATATTAAATGAAGTAAATGATTTAATTAAAGATGGTTATAAAGAAGTTACTTTATTAGGACAAAATGTAAATGCTTACGGTAAAGATTTAAATGATAATTATACAATGGAAAATTTATTAGAAGATGTAGCTAAAACAAAAATAGAGAGAATTCGTTTTGTAACATCTCATCCTTGGGATTTTACTGATAAAATGATAGAAGTAATGTCTAAATATAAAAATATATGTCCAGCTCTTCATTTACCAGTTCAATCAGGAAGTAATAATGTATTAAAACTAATGGGAAGAAGATATACTAAAGAATCATATATAGAGTTATTTGATAAGTTAAAAAAAGCTATTCCTAATATTGCTATTTCAACAGATATAATAGTAGGATTTCCTAATGAAACAGAAGAAGATTTTCTTGACACATTGTCACTTTGCGAATATTGTAAATTTGATAATGCTTATACTTTTATATATTCTCCACGTGAAAATACACCAGCTGCTAAATTAGAAGACAATATTACTTTAGAAGAAAAAGAAAATAGATTACAAAGATTAAATAAAGTAGTTAATAAATATTTTAAAGAAAAAAATGATGCTTTAAAAGGCACAATTCAAAAGGTATTAGTAGAAGGAATTAGTGAAAAGAAAAATAACTTATTTGGATATACAGAATCTAATAAATTAATAAATTTTGAAGGCGATAAATCTTTAATAGGACAAATAGTAGATGTAGAAGTTACAGATACTAAAACATGGAGTTTAGATGGAAGAATTAAGTAAAGAAGTATTATTAAAAATAAAAGAATTAAAAGAAATTATTCAAAATAGTGACGAATATAAAAAATATGTTGAAATAAATAACAAATTATCTAAAAATCAAGAAATAAAATTAAAAATAGATCATATAAAAAAAATACAACAAGAATTAGTTAAATGTGAATATTATAAAGATTATGAAAAAGCCAAAATATTAGAAAATTCATTAGATAAAAAGAAAAAAGAATTAGAAGAATATCCTATATATAGTGAATATCAGTATATAATAACAAAATTAAATGAAAGTTTAAAACAAATAAGAAATTTAGAAGACTATTTACAAAATATAACTAAGTAAATAGTTTTTTATTGCCAACCAATGATAATTAGAGTATAATTTATATAGTATAGAATCTTGAATTTGACAGTTTTGGCAAATAAAAATCTCTCTAGTCCTTTATTTATA
>JBJEXX010000055.1:0-4218 GCA_051886215.1 Bacilli bacterium
AATGCAAGTATAAATATTATGTATGAAGGAATAAAATTACACTATCAAAATTAAAGAAGAAAAAATAATAATAAAGAAAAAAATACGGTAGCGACTATCGGAATTTAAGCCTATGGAGAATGAAGGATACTTTATCTAAGAAGTAGGAAACTTGGGAGGTAACGACTAAGACGAATGAAATTTATTTCATTCTTATGTTCTAAAAATGATTATAATTTGTTGTACAATTGTACTTTTTATCTAACTTTGATATAATACGCTTGGAGTGATTTTATGACGAAGTTATTGTTAATACCCAAAACAATTAATTCAAATATTGATATAGTTAATGGTGTAATTATTGGATTAAAAGATTATTCA
The DNA here is from genome assembly GCA_051886215.1 of Bacilli bacterium. Lineage (GTDB taxonomy): Bacteria > Bacillota_I > Bacilli_A > RF39 > UBA660 > JBJEXX01. The sequence continues at coordinate 361 of JBJEXX010000055.1, forward strand.
GTTGGTTATGATTTTTGTTTGGATGTAGAACAACTAAAAGAATATGTTAATAAAAATAGTGATAAAGATATATTTGTTGCAATAAATAAAAACTTAACTAATAGTGATCTAATTGTAATAGAGAACGTTTTAAAAAAGTTGAGTGTTATTTCAATAAAAGGTGTATTATTCTATGATATTTCTATTTTATATTTAAAACAAAAATTAAATATTTCTATTGATTTAGTATGGAATCAAACTCATATGGTTACTAATTACAATACTTGTAATTACTATTATGAGGAAGGCTGTAAATATGCTTATTTATCTAATGAGATTACACTTGATGAAATGTTAGAAATATGTGATAAATCAAAGATTAAAACTTTGGCTATGGTATTTGGGCATAGTACAATTGCGCATTCTAAAAGAAAACTTTTAAGTAATTATTTCTACTATATTAATAAAAATAAAGAAAAAAACCGTTATGATATTACAGAAACTATAAATAATAATAAATATATTGTCGAAGAAACTAATTTAGGTACTACTATTTTTAATAAAAAGTTATTAAATGGAATTCGTCCTTTATTTGAGTTAAATAATAAATTAGAGTATGCAATTATTGAGGAAGATGATAACACTAATTTTGAAGAGTTAGTTTCATATTTTAGAAAAGTTGTTGATAATGAAATAGTTGATAAAGAAATGATTATTAAAAGAGTCGATGAATTGTATCCTAATACTACAGAAGGATTTTTTTACAAAAAAACTATTTATAAGGTGAAAAAAGATGAATAGAAAAATAGAATTATTATCTCCTGCTGGGGATATGGAAAGATTAAAAGTTACATTATTATATGGGGCAGATGCTGTATACATTGGTGGGGAAAAGTATAGTTTGAGAGCTAATGCTACTAATTTTTCTTTGGAAGAAATAAAAGAGGCTTGTTCCTTTGCTCATTCGTTAGGTAAAAAAGTTTATCAAACTATTAATATCGTTTTTCATAATGAGGATATAGATGGTATTTATGATTATATTAGGAAATCTGTAGAAGCCGGGATTGATGCTTTTATTGTTAGTGATCCATTTATTATAAATTATATAAAGGAGAATTTTAAGAATGTAGAAGTTCATCTTTCAACTCAAAATTCAACTACTAATTATGACACAGTGTTATTTTTTAAAGAAAAAGGTGTTGATAGAGTAGTTCCTGCTCGGGAATTGTGTAAGGAGGAATTAAAGGAAATTATTGAAAAAACAGGACTTGATATTGAAGTGTTCATTCATGGGTCGATGTGTACTTTCTATAGTGGTAGATGTACTTTATCTAATTATTTAACAAATCGAGATTCAAATCGTGGTGGGTGTTCACAAGTTTGTAGATTTGTTTTTGATATTGAAAATTGTAAGGAAAAGTTTTCTTTTGCGACAAAGGATTTAAATATGGCTAAATATATAAAAGATTTAATTGAAATAGGTGTTCGTTCATTAAAAGTAGAAGGAAGAATGAGATCTTTGTATTATTTGGCTACAGTAATTGGTACTTATCGTAAAATAATTGACGCTATATATGATAATAATTTATCAGAAGAATATTTTGAAGAACTTATAAAGACTCTTAATCGTGTTGCTAACCGTGAAACAAGTACACATTATTTTGATAAAGAAGCTGATGTTACTGATCAATATTTTACAGGAAGACAAGAATTATCAAATCAAGATTATTTAGCTTTGGTTATTGGATATGACGATGAGAAAAAGAGAATTATTTTAAGTGAAAGAAATTATTTTAAAGTAGGAGATGAAGTAGAAATATTTACACCAAGTGGAAAAAGTTATAAAATAAAAGTGGATAAATTATATGATGAAGATGATAATGAGATTGATGTTGCTAGACATCCTAAACAGATTTTGAAAATTGATTTTAATAAAAAGTTAGAAGAGTATTCAATGATCAGAATAATTAATTAAGTGAGGTGAATTATGGAAGAAAAAATATTTAATAAAGTTTATGAAAACTTTTTAGCTAAAGAAAAATTTTTAAGTAAATATGCTTGTCCATCAAAAGAAGCAATAAGATTGGAGAATATTGAAAAAGATATGCGTCCACCTTTTTATCGCGATATTGATAGAATAATTCATTCTTTATCTTATACAAGATATATTGATAAAACGCAAGTGTTTTCTTTTAAGGAAAATGATCATATAAGTAAAAGAATGGTGCATGTTCAACTTGTTAGTAAAGTGGCTAGAACTATAGGAAGAGCGTTAGGACTTAATGAAGATTTAATAGAAGCTATTGCGTTAGGTCATGACATTGGTCATACACCTATAGGGCATCAAGGAGAATTTATTTTAGATGAATTATCTCAAAAATATCTTAATGAAAGGTTTTCACATAATTTACAAAGTGTTAGAACTCTAATGTATGTAGAAAATAATGGCGAAGGATGTAATTTAAGTATTCAAGTTTTAGATGGTATTATGTGTCACAATGGAGAAATGCCATCAAATATATATAAGCCTAAAAAGAAAACTAAAGAAGAATTTTTAGAAGAATATAATGAAGCATATGTTGATAGTGTAAAATTGAAAAAACTTTGTCCTATGACTTTAGAGGGATGCGTTGTTAGAATTTCTGATATTATTGCTTATTTGGGAAGAGATATAGAAGACGCTATTCAAATTGGAATGTTAAAAAGAAGTGATATTCCTAAAGATATCACAAAAGTATTAGGTGATAATAATCATGACATTGTAAATAATTTGATTACAGATGTTATTGTAAATAGTTTGGATAAACCATATATAAAAATGAGCAATGAAGTGTTTGATGCTTTATTTAAATTAAAAAAATTTAATGCTGAAAATATATATAAGAAGGCTAATACAAAGGAAGAACTTGATTTATATAAGAAGAAAATATATCATTTGTTTGATGAATATATGAATGATATAAAAAATGATAATAAAGATAGTTTAATTTATAAAGTTTTTATAAATAAAATGAGTAAGAAATATTTAGAATCTAATAAACCAGAAAGAATAATAATAGATTTTATTTCTGGTATGACAGATGAATATTTTATAAATTTAAAATAAATTGTGTAAAATATATTTATAAAACGCATATTATATATAGACTTTTAATAAGTCTTTTTTTATGATGTAGTTGTCAAAATATATTGACTTTTTTGCTGTTTTATAGTATAATTTTAATTGTTCGTTTGAAGAGGTGATATAAATGAAAAAAGATGCAAAAACAGTTTATTTAACACAAGAAGGAATGGATGAATTAAAAAGTGAATTAGACGATTTAATTAACGTTAAACGTCCTCAAAATATAAAATCAATAAAGGAAGCACGTGCATTAGGGGATTTATCTGAAAATGCTGATTATGATGCTGCTCGTAATGAACAAGCAGAAATTGAAGGTAGAATAAAGAAAATCGAATATATGCTTGAGCATGCTGAAGTTATTGAAAAGGCTGATACTGATAAAGTTTCTTTAGGAAGTACTGTTGCTATTAAATATGTTGATGATGAAGATGATAACGATGAATATAAAATCGTTGGTAGTCAAGAAGCAGATCCCTTTGCAAGTAAGATTTCTAATGAATCTCCAATAGCTAAAGCTTTATTTAATCATAAAGTAGGAGATATTGTTACTGTAGAAAGTCCTAACGGATCATATCAAATCGAAATAACTGAAATTAAATAATACTAGAAATAGTATTTTTTTATTTATAAAGATGAATATTTATGTCAATTTTATTAAATATATTTTATATTAATTTACAAAACTTATATTTTATGGTTTAATCCTGACTTTGACAGTTGTAAGATTAAAAAAACTCTCTATTCCTTATTTTATA
>JBJEXX010000056.1:0-4110 GCA_051886215.1 Bacilli bacterium
AAAAATAAAACAATCCTGTACTAGCGATTGTTATATATTATATAAATTTACTTAAAACTAATGGATTTGTATTATCTATATCATAATGTTTATGTGTTAAATGACTAACCGCATTAACTTCAATTATTATTCTTTCGTGATTATTGTATTTTGATTTAGGTATAGTGTAGTTTAAATAATCTTGAAATGATTTATCAATATATGTTTTGCTCTTATATAATGTTATGATTTTTTGTGCTGTTATTTTGGCTTCTCTTTGTAATTCATCATAGTTTTTTGGTCTTTTACTTAATAATTTTTCTGTATATAATTGATATTCATAAGAATTATAATTAATAATATCAAAATAATCTGTATCTATCATAATTTCATATCCTGCTTGTGCTAATAAAGAACAATATTTTATTATTATTCGATTGTAATATTTTGAATCGTATAAATCTTTAAGATGTTCTTTAAAAAAGTCTAATAAAGTATTTTTTCCTAATAATTTTTTCTTGTGAAGTTCGATAGATGTTTTTACAAGTTTTCTAGCTTTTTCATTTATTTGCTTTTCTGTCATAGCTCACCTCCAATTAGTCATACAAGACTAATTATATTATAACAAATAAATTGAAATAAAAAAAGAACTTCAAAATCAGTTCTTAATATTTAATCTTCTAAATCGACATCATCAAATATAGGATCATCAAAGAAGTCTTTTATTTTAATACCAAGTCCATTACGACATATTCTAGCGATAGTTAACATTTTAGGATTTTTAGAACGCCCATCAGTTAAATGTTGAACTGTACTTTGAGTCAGTAAACTAAGACTTGCTAACTTATTTGTTGATATGTTATCACTATTTGCAACTTTATTTGCTAAATTTGGATCATTACATAAATCATTTATTCTTTTAGCAATAGCTTCATTTATCTTCATCTCGCACCACCTATAATAATTTTATAAGTAAAAGCTATATTTTTACTAATCACACAAGACTAGATTAACCATACAAGACTAATATTTTTTATAATCAAAAATTACTATGGTCTGTCAATACTTTATTATTCCCTAAAGTATCTATTTTATGAATGCTAGTGTTTACAAGTGTTTAACAAGTTTTTATCCAACATTTTTAGCGTGAAAATGGCAATATTTTATCCTAATTGACTTAAAGCAAATACGTGATATACTTATGTTAGAATATGAAATAAATGTATCCAGAGAGACATTACACTTCGTAAAAATGTTATGAAATGTGATGTTTTTTTCATATTCTCATATCATATTTTGCATTTTTTAGTATTTTTAAAGTTTTTTTAATTAAAAATGCTTGATTTTTGGAAAATTTTGGTATATCATAAACAACAATTAATTTTAGATTTGTTGTGATTAAGATGTTAAGGAAGTAGTATGTATCCTTATAGGTTTTAATGTATTATAACCTTGACGTGCTACTTCCTTTCTCTTTTGTAAGGGGGAATTGAAGATATGGGTGTAAAATCTTACATTGTTAATCAAAAACTTGTGTTTTTATCAAAACAATCAATGGATTTTTTACCCTCTAATTTTCCAAGAAATACAAAAAGAATGGCTAATGGTATGAAAGCAATAGATACATTAGGAAGAATGATTCCTTTCGTGTCTATTGCTTTTTCTTTGGATACTAGATCGGGGGAATGTAAATGAATAACACACTTTTAGGAAAGGACGAGCTATCTTTATATGATTATGTAAAATTAAGAAACATAATCTTGGATATTTTCAAATTGTTTAAATATCTAAAACGTACTGATGATAAAATTTCTTTACCTAAAATAACTCAAGATTATAGAGTTAGGTACGAGCAATTTATACCGGTTAATAATTCGGTGGTTGAAAATTGTGTATTACGTAATATGATGTTAGAAACAAAACTTGAAAATAAACGTCGTAGGTTGCTTTCTAAAATTACTATTGCACTACGAAAATTAAATAATTTAGAAATGCAAGTATTTGATCTAACTTTTTATAAATGCAAAAGCGAAGATGAAATAACAGAAATTATAAATTATGGTATTGATAAGCTACGTGAAATTAGAAAAAGTGCTTGTATTAAATTTTTGTCTGCTCTCGGTTTAGATGATAGGTGTTTTAAATAAGGTGTCATAAGACATCTTTTTTAATTCACTTTTTAAGATTGGGGGTGTAAAAAAACTTTAGAATATTGATTAAAAAGAATATTGGGGGTTTGGTTTTTATATATAAATCAAAGGATCTAATAAAAATATTTGAGAATAGCACAAGAGAAGATATAGGAATAGCTTTACTAGCTTATGAAGAATTTTTATGCAAAGGTTTAAAAGTAAGTAGTGAAGATTTAGAAAAATTAACAAAGATATTTGATTACTATGATGAGAAATTGAGCGACGATTATCCTAGTTTAACTAATGAAGCTTTGCAAGATTGCGATAATTTAATTGTTAATTATTTTAGTGATAATAACAATATTAAGAAAGATGATTATAGATTCAATATGAATTTTGCTGACGTGTATAATGATAGTACCTCTATTGATGTTGAAGTAGTAGATAAATTTGGCAGAATAGAAACAGAATTAAAATTTAATGTTAAAGATAGTTCTACTAATTCAAATTATGGTAAGGATAGTTTTAATACTATTTATAGGGCTTGTGAAAAAATACAAGATCAGTTGGAAAAATCAGATATTAAAAGTATTTTAAATACTTATAAATTATAAAGGGGGTATTTTAAATAAATGGATAGTATATTAAATGATATTCTGCGTCTAATCGGAGACGCTACTAATTATTTAAAAATGTTCGTGGCTGGAGCTACGGGCTTTTTTGTTTTAAAAGATTGCATTATGTATTTGGTATCTTCAGAAGATCACCAAAAAGCTGCTTCACTTCGTCGTATTCGTACAACACTAATAGCTGGTGTATCTGTATTTGTGGTAGTTCAATTTGTTAATTGGCTTCTAGCTTATTTCAAATAGTGATTTATGGATCAATATAAACTCGTTCGTGAGATTATAAAAACTTGTCAATATTTTAAAGTAATGGAAAAAGATATTAATAGTTTATTTGTAGAAAAGAAGATAATTGACGGATTAGAAGATATTATCTTTGTTGAAAATTTACTTAATGTTTTATATAAAAAGATGAAACAAAATAAGTATAGAAAATCTTTAGATCGTAATAGATTAAAAAGACTTTTAATTGAATTAGAAAAAATAAGATTAAATTTAGAGTTTAAGGGGGTGTGATATGATTAATCAAGTTGTGCTAGTTGGAAGAATTACGGAAGATCCTACTATTAAAGAAAATGACAAAGGTAAAGTTAGTAATATATGTATTGCTGTGCCAAGATCATTCAAAAATTCAGACGGTATATATGAAACTGATTTTTTCCCTGTGGCTATATGGAATGGTATTGCAGAAAATACAGTTGAATATTGTCGCAAAGGCGATCTTGTTGGAATTAAAGGTAAATTATCTTGCAAAGATAATAAAATAAATATTACTGCTGAAAGAATAACTTTTTTAGCAACTAAATCAAAAAATGATGAAAATTTAGAAAAAGATATAAAAATGTAAACTTTTTTCAATTTAGGCGCTGTATTTTTTTTAAAAGCGCGTTATTATGTGTTTAAAGAAAGGACGTGCTTATATATGTTAAAGAAAATACTTATTATATTTTTAGTTATTGTTGGTGTTGGATATGCCAGTGCTTTTGTAAGGGGTTATCAATATCAATCTTCAAAAGCCAAAGATCCTACTCCAGATACCACTATTAAAGAAAAACAAGAAATTTTAGATGAAGAAATTGTTAATGATATTTTATCTAATAGTGATGTATCTAAAGAAGTAGATAACAATTCTACTGAAGAAACTAGTCAAGAAGTAAAAAAAAACAAAACGATTCAGAGTTAATAATTAATAAAGATAAAGATACTTCTAGTAATAATAATGAAGAAGTCAAATCTGATACAATTAAAGAAGAAATTAAAATAATTCAAAATGATTCTAGTAATGAAAGAACTGATGTTGATAAAGCTAATCCTAATGATTTTTACTATTCGTTTCATTTGGGAAAAATTGAATTCGATACTATGGAAGATTG
>JBJEXX010000057.1:0-16423 GCA_051886215.1 Bacilli bacterium
GTTTTCTCTTTTTTTTATGTTTTAATAATTATTCCCACATCTAGTTTACTACATCGACTATCCTTTTTTTATTGAGTTTTTATGTAAAATATGTTATAATATCGTGCGAGGTGTTACTATGACCAAAAAAGAAAAAAAAGAATTGTTAAATGACTTAGACAAGGCTAGAAACGAGTTGGAAAATTTAAATAGAAATATTAGAGAAAAGTATGAAGATTTAGATTGGTTAAAAAAAGAAGAAGAAGTTTTAAATAAAAAAATTCAACAATGTAAAATGTATATTGATTTAAAAACCGCAATAGAGACTTTACAAGAAGAAAAAAATAATTTAGAACAAGAGTGTAATAATTATTTTGATCGTGATAAATTAGTTTTTGCGGAATATTCATTAAAAGATGATGATAAATATAATTTAGGAGTTTTTAAAGTGTCAATAAGTGAAGAACCTATTGGTTATGATTATAAGCCTGTTAATTTATATAGAAATATATTTAATCCATTATTGGTTGGTGCTATATATAGTGGGAAAGGAAGACTTTTGAGATGTGACGATGAACCTATGTCTATTTATGATCTTAGAAATATAGTTTCTTTTTCTGATGTTTTAGTTTATACAAATAATCAAGAGTTATTATTAAAAGAAAAAGTATCTAGTACTGAAATAATGAAAGTAATGGAAACTTTGATTGAAAATTCAGAATTATTTGGATTATCGGGTTATGAAGATAGAGTCAAGTTATTACAAAAAACAAGGGGTGTTCATAATGAATAGAAAAGAAAAAAAGTTAGCTTTAGAAAAAGCTAAAGAATATATACTTGATCTTGATGTATTGGAAGAAAAAATAAATTTAAAGCAAGAAAAATTAGATAAATTAAGTCAAGAATGTGATAGTCTTGAAGAACAAGTTCAGCATTATAAATTGTATCTAGATCTAGAAGAATCAATAAAAGAATTAGAAAAGAGCGAGAAAGAATATATTAATAGGATAAAAAAATATAAAACAATAGAGAGTCATGAAGAGTATATTGATTTCTTAAAAAATGAGATAAAGGAATGTGAAGATTTAATATCTTCTTATTGTGATGTTGATTCTTTGGTATTTGCTGCTTATAAGTTACAAGAATCTAGTAATATATATAATATTGGTGTTTTTGAAGTGGATTCAGATGATGATTATATGCTTTTTCAAAATATTTTTTCATCTTCTATTAGTGGAGTTTTAGATAATGATGAAGAAAATATAGAAGAAGCTATGGTTCTTATTAAAAGTAATAATATTATTCCTTTTTGGGAAGTTATACCGTATATGCCAGAAGATTTTGTTTTAAAGGGTGCATATAATAAAAAAGATATTATGCAAGTATATAAATTTGTAGTACAGAATGCTGAATTATTTGGTCTTGTTTCAAAAGAAGATAAAGTAATTCCTATGCAAAAGATTATAAAATAAGTTTAGATTGTAAGAAAAATTTTTCTTACTTTTTTTTGAAAAATTATTTTATTTTAGTGTAATATATGTTATAATTAACGAAGTTTTGAGAAAGAAGTGAAGTTTATGAAAAAAAGAAATATTGCTATAATTGCCCATGTTGACCATGGTAAAACTACATTAGTAGACGAAATATTAAAATTTTCAGGTACATTTAGAGATAATGAAGAAGCTTCTTCAATGGATTCTAATGATCTAGAAAGAGAACGTGGTATTACAATTCTTGCAAAGACTACTGCGATAAACTATAACGATTATAGAATTAATATTTTAGATACTCCAGGACATGCTGATTTTGGAGGAGAAGTAGAACGTATAATGAATATGGTAGAAGGTGTTTTACTAGTTGTTGATGCTTATGAAGGTACTATGCCTCAAACAAGATTTGTTTTAAAGAAAGCTTTAGAAGCTGGAGTTAAACCTATTGTTGTTATAAATAAAGTTGATAAACCAGCTGCTAGAGTTAATGAAGTTATTGATGAAGTATTAGAATTATTTATTGAATTAGGAGCTACAGATGAACAAATAGATTTTAAAACAATTTATGCATCTGCTTTAAATGGGACTAGTAGTGATAATCCGGATCTTTCTACACAACATCCTGGATTTAAAGAATTGTTAGATTTAATTATAAGTGAAATACCAGCACCTAATGGAGATAATAGTAAACCTCTTCAATTTCAACCAGCATTATTAGATTATAATGATTATGTAGGTAGAATAGGTATCGGTAAAGTACATAATGGAAAAATTAAAGTAGGTCAAATGGTTGATTGTATTAGATTAGATGGTTCTGTTAAGCAATTCAGAGTTCAAAAATTATTTGGTTATTTAGGACTTAAGAGAATTGAAATAGAAGAAGCAGAAGCTGGTGATATTTGTGCAGTCGCAGGACTTAGTGATATTTCTGTAGGAGAAACTTTATGTGATGCAGGTGTTAATGCTCCACTTCCAATATTAAGAATTGATGAACCTACTTTACAAATGACATTTGGAACAAATACATCTCCATTTGTTGGAAGAGATGGCAAAATATTATCTGCTAGAAAAATAGAAGATAGATTATTTAGAGAAACACAAAGAGATGTATCTTTAAAAATTGAACAAAATGATGCTGAAAGTTGGATTGTTTCAGGTCGTGGTGAACTTCACTTGTCAATTTTAATTGAAAATATGCGAAGAGAAGGATTTGAACTTCAAGTAAGTAAACCTAAAGTAATTATTAAAGAAATAGATGGTATTAAGTGTGAGCCATTTGAAGATTTACAAATAGATACTCCAGATGATACTGTTGGTAGTGTTATTGAACAATTAGGTCTTCGTGGTGCAATAATGGAAAACATGATAAGTAGTGATGGTATTACTAGATTAAATTATACTATTCCATCACGCGGTTTAATTGGATTTATGACTGATTTTATGACACTTACTAAAGGCTATGGAATAATTAATCATACATTTAAAGAATTTAGACCATATGAAAATATAGAAGTTGGGGAAAGAAAACTTGGTGTTTTAGTTTCTATGGAAAATGGTCAATCTACTGCCTATAGTATTGGTAATTTAGAAGATCGTGGTATTATGTTTATTGAACCTGGTGTAGAAGTATATGAAGGTATGGTTGTAGGTGAATGTAATAGAGATAATGATCTTGCAGTTAATGTAGTAAAAGGTAAACAACTTACAAATACTCGTGCGGCTGGAAGTGATCATACAGTAGTCTTAAAAAGACCTCGTCCAATACCTCTTGAATATGCACTAGATTATATTAATTCAGATGAATTGGTTGAAGTAACACCTAATAATATCAGAATAAGAAAACAAATATTAAATACACAAGAAAGAAAAAAAGCAGAAGCAAAGAAAAATTCACAATAAAAATACAGGATTATTCATCCTGTGTTTTTTGTTTGCTTTCTACGACATAGTACTCATTATTACTTGTATTTACTAATCTTTTATATCCACATATTACATTATCTATTTTATAATAATAATTATAATTTTTTTGAGCATTATTAGACATAACTCTTGCTATTATTAGATAAGCATTATTGGTTTCGCATTCTTCTTTATTGTTAGAATCAACTAATTTATTTAAATATCCTGTAGATACTAATTCATCAATAGATATTTGTTTACAATCAACATTACTACTTTGACAATTTAGATTTCTATCTAATTCATTTACTTCTTTTCTAGAAAATGTTGTCTCTGGATAATCTTCCAAAGTTAAATAATCATTTGCGACAATATAATTTTTACCCGCAGTAATAATAGAATCTCTTAGATATTTATAATATGTATCAGTTGATTGTTTAGGTACAAATTGTTTATAATTAAGACCAAATATCATTATAAGTCCAAAAACTATAATTCCTAAAATTACAAAAATATAAGATTCCCCTTTATTATTTAATTTCATATCTAGTCCTCCTATGTTACGATTATAACATATAAATATTAAATAAAAAATAAAATTAACTATTTATAGTTCTTTTTTAATTCTTGTAGTATAATTTTAAGTGAGGTGTTATTAATGTTTAATAATAAAAAAGTTTTAATATTGGGTTTTGCAAGGAGTGGTTATGATTGTGCAAAATTATTGGTAAATAGAAAAAATGAAGTTATTATTACTGATAATAAAGAAAAAGAAAAATTAGATATAAAAAAAATAGAAGAATTAGAAAATTTAGGGGTTAAATTCATTTTAGGTAATAGTGATATTTCTATTTTAGATGATACTTATGATTATTTAATTAAAAGTCCAGGAGTACCTATTAAACATCCATTTGTATTAAGAGCCAATGAATTAAATATAGAAGTAGTTAATGAAGTAGAGGTTGCTTATTTATTACTTCCAAAAGATATTACATTAATTAGTATTACTGGAACTAATGGTAAAACTACTACTACAAGTTTAACTTATGAAATAATAAAAAATGCTTATCCTGAAAAGACACATTTAGTAGGTAATATTGGAATTCCTTTTACAGGTTTAATTAATGATATTAAAATTGGAGATATAATTGTTTCAGAAATTAGTTGTCAACAACTTGCTAATTTAGAAAAGTTTAAACCTAATATTGCGGTAATGACTAATCTTTTCCCAGCTCATATAGATTTTTTTGGTGATTTTACAACCTATAAACAAGTAAAGGCTAAATTATTTAAAAATCAAACAAAAGATGATATTGCTATTTTAAATTTAGAAAATAGTGATGTCTTAGAAGAAACTAAAAATATAAATTCTAAAAAATTATATTTTTCTAGTAAACAAAAAAGTGACATATATTTAAAAAATAACAAAATATATTATAAAGATGAAGAAATTTTAGATACTTCTATTATGAAAATAAAAGGTATACATAATATTGAAAATGTTATGTGCGCAACTATTGTAGCTAAAGAATTAAACGTTAGTAATGAAATAATAAAAAAAGTAGTAGAAAACTTTATTGGAGTTGAACATAGATTAGAATTTTCAGGAAAAGTTAATGGAGTAAAATATTATAATGATACAGAGGCAACTAATATTAAGTGTACTCAAATTGCTCTTTCTTCTTTTGATGAACCTATAATTTTAATATTAGGTGGTCTTGAAAGAGGCCAAGATTTTAATGAATTAAGAGATTATATGAAAAATGTAAAAGCTATTATTGGTATTGGAGAATGTAGAGAAAGAGTAAAAGAATTTGGTAATAGTTTAAATATAGATACTTATATTTTTGAACATTTAAAAGAAGGATTTCAAAAATGTGTTGAAGTATCAACTGATGGTGATGTAGTACTTTTATCTCCGGCTTCTGCTAGTTGGGATCAATATAAGCAATGTGAAGATAGAGGTGACGAGTTTAAAAAATATGTAAAAGAAATAGATTAATTGTTTAAATATTAATTAAACCATATAGTATGAGAACTTGCAAAAAAAACCATTATATGTTATTATGAATATGTCAAGGAATCTTGAATAAAATAAAAAAGGGAACATTCAGTTTTTCTGTGTTGAATGTCTACCTAACAATTTTTAGACAGACATTTAATTCAAATGTGAATTAAGTGTCATTTTTATATTTATTTGCTTTTATTAATAGCTTGTGATATAATCATAAATGTAAAAAACGAGGAAGAAGAAGAGTAGAATATTTTTATTAAATAGAGAGCTTATGGTTGGTGAAAATAAGTTAATAAGATATTTGAAGAAACTTTGGAGTTTAATACTTGTTAAAAAGTATTGCGAATATCCGCGTTAAGGATTTAAGATTACTTTAGTAATAAATTAAGGTGGTACCACGAGATTTCGTCCTTATGGATGGAGTCTTTTTATTTTGAAAGGAGAGATAATATGACAAGTAAAGATTTAGCAAATTTAATATTTCCGGATGTGAAACATGATATTCACTATTATGAAGAAATGTATAAACCAAGAGATTTAAAAGAAGGAGAAAGAGTTACTAGAGTTGCGCCATCACCAACTGGTTATATGCATTTAGGTACTATGTTTCAAGCACTTATTGATTATGTAATGGTGAAGAATAATGGAGGAGTATTTTATTTAAGAAATGAAGATACAGATACAGCTCGTGAAGTAGAAGGTGCGGTAAAATTAGTTATTGATACTTTAATGGATTATGATATTATACCTGATGAGTATGAAGTAGGAGAAAAGATAGTAGGATCTTATGGCCCTTATAGACAAACTTCTAGAAAAGAAATTTATCATACTTTTATTAAACATTTTATTGAAATAGGTAGAGCTTATCCTTGTTTTTGCACAAAAGAAGAATTAGATGAGTTAAGAACAAAACAAGAAAATAGAAAGTTTAGAACTGGATATTATGGAATTTGGGCTCATTGTAGAAATTTAACTATTGATGAGCAAATTGAAAAAATTAAAAATGGAGAATCTTTTGTAATTAGATTTAAATCTGAAGGTAATTTTGATAAAAAATTCTTGTTTGATGATTTAGTAAAGGGAAAAGTTGAACTTCCTGAAAATGATGAAGATTTTGTTATTATGAAATCTAATGATAAATTACCTACATATCATTTTGCTCATTTAGTAGATGATTATTTGATGAAAACTACACATGTTGTTAGAGGAGAAGAATGGTTGCCCTCAGTTCCTAAACATATAGAATTATTTAGAGCGTTAGGTGTAAGAGGACCTAAATATATTCATACACCATTAATAGTAAAAAAAGATGGTAATGGAGTAAGAAAATTAAGTAAAAGAAAAGATCCAGAAGCAAATATGACATACTATAAAGAATTAGGTTATCCAAGAAAAGCTATTATTGAAGCTTTAATGACAATTATTAATTCTAATTATGAAGAATGGCATACCGCTAATCCGGACAAAGAATTTACTGATTTTACTTATAGCCCTAAAAAAATGTCTTCAAGTGGAGCATTCTTTGATTTAGAAAAATTAGATAATATTTCTAAAAATATTATTAGTCGTATGAAGGCAGAAGATGTTTATAATGAATTATATAATTGGTGTTTAGAATATGATTTAGAATTTAAAGAATTATTAGATAAGTATAAAGATTATTCAATTAATTTATTTAATATAGAAAGAGAACAAAAAAAACCTAGAAAAGATTTTACTAATTACTCTGATATTAAAAATCAAGTATGGTATATGTATGATGAATTATTTGATAATATGTTTAATGGTTATGACTTTGTTAATATAAAAGACAAAGAATTGATTACAGAGGCATGTCAAGAATATTTTAATAATTATTATGATATAAATGATGATAAAGATACTTGGTTTAATAAAATGAAAGAATGCTGTGAGTCTTTAGGATATTGTTCTAATATGAAAGAATATAAAGAAAACCCAGAAAAATATAAAGGTAGTGTTGCGGATTTTTCTACTATTATAAGGGTCGCAGTTACTACTCGTAGTATGACTCCTGATTTATATGAAATATTAAAATTATTGGGTGAAGATAGAATAAAAACAAGAATTAATAAGTGTATTTCAAGTATTTAAAAAAGAGTTTTAAACTCTTTTTTTAGTATTTTTAATAATTATATTTGCACCTATAGGATAATGATCACTAGGATAAATTCCTTTATATCTATTTGTATATTTTGTTACTTGATCATAATTTAAATCTTTAGTTATTAAAATGTGATCCAAGTGATAGATTTCTTTTATTGTAGAATAGGTTTTACCAATATCTTTTGTTATATCAATTAGATTGTTGTCTTTACAAAAATCTTTTAAATTTCTATATCCAGTATTAAAATCTCCTGTTATCAATATAGGTTTATTCTTTGTGTTTTCTTTTATTAATTTTGTTATACATTCTAATTGGAGTAATTTGTTTTTTTGAGGCTTATTAGTTAAATGAGTATTATAACAATAAAAATCTTCAGTTTCTATATAATTAACTATTCTAGGAAAAAAATCATATTTAAATTTTGTTTTAGGAATTTCTGGAGTATTTGATAAAGAGTATGTTTTACTATTCATGACTTTTATATTTGTTTTTACTAATATACAATTATATTCGTCATAAATACTATTTTTTCTTAGACGACTGTGTCCATAAAAGTTATAGGTTAAATTATTAAGTTTTAATAAATATGTTAATTGTTTTTTTGCCTTATGAGTCATTTCTTGTGTACCAATAATATCTGGTTGTTCTTCTTTTATAAGTTCTACTGTAGAAATTAATCTTTCTTTCCAATTGCTTTTTTTAAATAAAGATATGCCATCATTTCTAAGATTAATAGATAATATTTTCATATAATCACCAACATAATTATACTATAAATAAAAAATATATAGTGTTTTTCTTATATATTATTTTTTAATTTTAATTTTTGCACCTATAGGATAATGATCACTAGGATAAATTCCATTGTAGCTGTTTGTATATTTATAAATTTCTTCTACTTCTATATCTTTACTTACTAATATATGGTCAAGTTGTGGCAATTGTTTGTTTTCTCTAAATGTTTTTCCTATATTTTTAGTTATATCTTCAAGATTATTTTCTTTACAGAATTGATCAAGTAAATAATTGTATCCCATATTAAAATCACCAGTGATTATTAGTGGTTTATTTTGATCATGATATTGTGCAAATAGATTTGTCATACATGTTAATTGTAATTCTCTATTAATTTTAAATAAATTATCAAGATGTGTATTATAGTAATCAAAATTAATTGTTTCAATACTTGTAGTTATTCTTGGGAATACGTCTAATGGAAATTTTGATTTTGGGATCAATGGTGTGTTAGATAACGCATATGTATCAGTATCTAAAACTTTTATGTTTTCTTTTACAATTATTGCATTATATTCATCTGCAATTGAACCATTTCTAGATCTACTTTTACCATATATTTTATATGGTAAATTATAATATGAGAACAAATTATTTAATTCATCTTTTACTTTTATAACCATTTCTTGTGTACCAATAATATCTGGTTGTTCTTCTTCTAATAGATTTAAAACAGCATTTAATCTTTTTTTCCAATATTTATTAGAAGATGGTGGAGTTATTCCTCCATTTTTTAAATTAATAGACATTACTTTCATAAACTCACCCTTTACTAAATTGACGATATTATAACATATATAATAGTAAGAGTCAAGAAGTTATAGAAACGAAAGGATATTATAAATTATAAAAATGTGATAAAATATAATAGACAATTATATTTATGGATTTAAAACTGAAAAGTTTTTTATTAAGTGGAAGATTTTTATTTGGCATTGTGTATGGTAGTTGTTTAGTGCGCGCCGCTGACGATGATGGTTCTAAGTACTAGTCTTATAGCTATTCCCGTCATGGTGCCATTCGCCCAGCTTTGCAAGATTCATCTTTGATCAGAAAAATCTCCCCGAACAAAGTGAGGGGTTATAATGATACATATGAGGTAGAATTTGGAGAATATCCTCAATATGCAGCAAGTTCTTGGATGCAAAATACTTTGAATTCAGAATATAATAGAGGTAGCCTTAAGACTACAGGAAAAACATATACTTTTGATTCAGTTAGATTTGATGATTATGATAAAAAAATGGAGCCTGTAACATATAACGAATACGAATATAATGGAGAAAAATATATTCGTCTTATGGCCAATTCTGGTAATGGTAGTACTGATTTATCAAATGGTATTAAATATAATGATGGTGACTATGTTTGGATTAAGATTGAACCTGTAAAATGGCTTATTGATGAGAAACAAGGATTATTACTTTCTAAAAAAGGTATTCTTTCTGGTATAAGATATCATACGAAAGATACAAGATATGATGGTGATTTCTCTAAGACAGAAATGAAAGCTTATTTGGATAATTATTTATCAAAAGATTTATTTAATAATTTTGTTTTAGATAATACTATTAGTTCTGTAGAAAATGGAAGAAAATCACGAATTGAAAAACTAAATCCTGATACTACTGATATTTCTGATAGGAGAGCTATGACTTATACAGAAATTATTCATAATTGGATAGAATCAGGTCAATCAGTTTTATTAAGAGGACCAAGTGGTATTGGTAAAACAGAAAGATTAAAAACACTTTATCCAAATTTAATTTATATAAAATTAACAAATAATATGTTCCCAGAAAAAGTTGTAGGTTCAATGAATTTACAGACTGGACAAAGTATTCCTCCAGATTTTTATAAGCAAGCTTTGATGTCTTGCGCTACAGAGGAAGAAAAAAAACTAGTAAAAGAAAATGTACAAAATATTTATGATTTAGTTGATACTATTTATGAAAGATCTAAAAATAGTTCTGAAAAAGTAGTAATATTACTTGATGAATTATTAAATGTAAAACCGGCAGTACAATCACTTGTATATACTTTAGTATTAAATAGATTAGTAGAAATAGGAAATGGATTAAAATTACCTGCTAATACAGTTATTGTTGCTACAGGTAATCAGAAAAAATATTCAAGTGTTGCTGAAGATTTAGCGGAACCATTAGAAAAAAGATTTGATCATATTTTAGATATGGAACCTAAAGTAGGAGAATGGATAAATGATTATGCAATTCCAAATAAAGTTCATCCTTCAGTAATTGGTTATATTTTTTCAAAATACAATCAAAAAGGAAAAAGTGAATCAATTTCGGATATGAATTATTTTTATGAAGAACCAGAAGTTGGTGATCTTCATACTGATTGTAATGGTTGCCGTGGCAGAACTAATGATCCTCGTGGTTGGGTTTCGATTTCCAATACATTATATTCATTTGAAAAAGATTTAGCGGAAGGTAAATTTATTGGTAAAGATGTAGAAAATTTACTTCAAGTATCATTAAGTTCAAAACTTCGTGATGAATGGGCAAGAGAGTTCTTTGATTTTTATAATATTCCTACTATTTCTGTGGATGAAGTAGTTAATAAAAATTATACTCAAGCAGATTTGCCAAGAAATATAAATGAAAGATTTGCTTGTGTTACTTCTTTACTTTTAGCTGATTTAGATCAAGTGCAATATTGTAGAGATTTTATAAGAGAAAATTGTGATCCAGAATATTTACAACTCTATGATATTTGTTGGTGTGGTAATGATGAAAGAAGAATGGAAAAGATAGTCGAATTACAAGAATGTACTACACTAAGTGATGATATCAATATGTCTAGTGAAGGAGTTGGAATAAGAATATGAATAAACAATTAGTAGAACTACAAAGAGGCTGTAAAGCCACTTGTGTTGTAATTTTAGAGGAACAATGTAAATATTTGGAAAAAGGAATTGCCATGGAGGCTAAAATAGGAGATGACTATTTATTTGCTAGACCATATGGTAATCCAATTTTTCGAGAAAAACTTGATCGTCTTTCAAAAGAACAATCTTTAGTATATTTTGTAATAAATAGAATTAATGAAATTAATGAAGATATGCAAAATAGATATATAGGCCTAGTGAAAGATAGAGAATTTGGTGGATATAATTTAGCTGATAATGTAATTATTGTTTTAACGATTGGTAAAAAAGAAGATTTAAAGAAAATTTCTAAAGAACTTTATCATTTTTGTGTTGTGGCTTTTTAGGTGCAATTATGGAGTTAGATAGAAATTTACTTTATAATGCTAAAAGATTATTATTAGCTAGATATTCACGATTTGGAAGTGATATTGCCAATATAAATATTGAATATAATACTAATTTAAAATACCATACCGCAGCTACTGATGGTAAAACTATATTTTTTGATCCTGATTATTTAGCTAGTTTAAGTGAGGATGATACTATATTTTTAATTGCTCATGAGATAATGCATATTAAATTTAATCATGTTTTTAGGTTAATAGATAAAAATGGTAATAAAAGAGATATGGATATTTGGAATGAGACTACAGACGCTATAATAAATGCCAATCTTGAAAGAGATGGTTTTAAAATAAAGGAAGGTTATGTTAATAGGCTGGGAGCTTTAAAATATAGTGCCGAAGAACTTTATGAAATAATAAAAAAAGAAAAAGAAGAAAAAAATAGTCAAGATAATCAAAATGGTCAAGGACAATCTGATAATAATGATTCTTCTGAAAAAAGTAATCAAGATAATCAACATATAGGTGATGATCATAGTCTTTGGGAAGAAGCATTTTCAAAACAAAATAATGATAATATAAATGAAAATAATAATGATAATAGTGAAACTAATTCAAGTGAAGATGTAAAAAGTTCATCTTATAGTGTGAATGAGTTTGAAGAATTTTCTAAAAATAGGCAAGAACGTAGAAACATAGCAAAAGAGTCTTTAAATCGCATTAAAGAAGAAATGTTAAGAAATTTTAATAAAGATTCAGCTTTTAAAAATGTTAATTTAGGCAGTGTAGGAGAAAGTAAGAACGAAATGGATTGGAGGTCTTTATTACGCAGAGAAGTAGAAAAAACAGAAACTATTTGGTCACAAAGACGTTCTATTGCAGAAAATAATTATGCATATAGATTAGAAGAAGAGGATATAGAAGATGAAGCTTTGACAGAAGTAATGATAGATGTATCTGGTTCAGTGGATTTAGATTTGGTTAGGGCTTTTTTAAGAATGCTAAAACCAATACTTAAAGAATCCAAATTACGTGTAGGATGTTTTAATGAAAAATTTTGGGGTATGGTTGATATTAACTCTATTGCAGATATTGATAATTTTACTATTCCGGATGAAGCTAGGGGACATTCGGCTTGGACTGAAGATTGGGATTTAGCAGTTAGATCTTTTTCTAAAAAAAGAGAAGTTAATAAAATAGTTTTTACTGATGGGGAACCTTGTCCTGGCACTATGCCTAAACCTGATTTAGCAGGTGAAAATGTAATTTGGCTAGTATATGGTAATGATAATTTTAAACCATGTTGTGGTAAAGTTATTACTATAACGGAAAAATATCTTGAACAATTGCAAACTATTAATACGAAAGATGTAATAAAATCAAGGTAAATATTTGAAAAATGATTATAAGTATTGTAAAAAATAAATATTAATGCTAAAATAATAATATCTTTTTAAGATATTATTTTTATGGTCTGTTGGTGAAGTGGCTTAACACATCGCCCTCTCAAGGCGACATTCACGGATTCGAATTCCGTACAGACTACCATTGAATATAACTGGATTTCTATCTAGTTTTTTTTATTATATTTCTATTTTTGAGCATAATAAAAAATGTTGAATAATTCAACATTTATTTTTTTGGTTGCCCTGATTGGATTCGAACCAATGATGATGGAGTCAGAGTCCACTGCCTTACCGCTTGGCTACAGGGCAATATATATTTATATTGTAATACTTTTTATAAAAAAAGAAAATATATTTTTTTATATACTTTCTTCTTTTATTAATCAATTTGTTTTATATATTCTATTATTGGTTGATTTGCTTTTTCGATTGTTCCGTTATCATCAGTAGGGGTAGCGGTTTCACATATTTTATCAACAACTTCTATTCCTTCTGTAACATAACCAAAAACTGCGTATTCACCATCTAAGAAAGTTGAATCTTTATGTACTATAAAGAATTGACTACTGGCACTATCTGGATTTTGACTTCTAGCCATTGATATTGCTCCTCTAGTATGAGATAGATTATTTTCTACACCATTTGCTGAAAATTCTCCTTTAATTGTTGTATCACTGCCGCCCATTCCTGTTCCTTCTGGATCTCCTCCTTGCATCATAAAATCTTTAATTATTCTATGAAAAGTTAATCCATCATAAAATTGTTCATTAACTAAATTTATGAAGTTCGTTACCGTAATGGGTGCGCTATCGGCATCAAGTTCAACTTTTATAGTTCCATATTCTTTTATTTTTATTTCTATATTATGTTTTCCACTTAAATAATTATTGTCCATTTTTTCCTCCTCGCAACCTGTATTAATAAATATAAACATAAATAAAAATACTATACTAATTATTTTGATAATTTTATTGTTCATGTCTCCTCCTTATGTTATTTATTATAACATTATTTATATTGAATAAAAAGTTTTTTTATGTTATATTACTTTTATAAGAATAAGGAGGATAACATGAATAAAAGTGAAAAAAAATCAGGTAAAGGTTTAAAAGTTTTAGCTGTATTATTATTGATAATATCTTTATGTTTAATTGGTAGTGGTGTATATTTAAAATTTATGAATGATAATAAAAAAGAAGAACCAAAAGAAGAAGTAATAGAGGAACCAATAATAACAGAAGAAGAATTAGATATTGATAGTGATGAAGTAGTAAGTTTATTTAATTTATTACAACTAAATAATATTACAAATCCTGTGGTTAGTTCTGATATTAAAGATTATTATTTTACGAAAAATGATATAAATGATGATTTAAAATTATATTTAGGTATATCTACACTTGATAAAGTAGTTAATTTTGATGTTAATTCTACTACTCCTATAGAAATAGAAGTAAAAGATATTGAAGATAATATTTTAAAAATATTTGATTCTGAAAGAACAGATAAAACTTATAAAGATTTCACTTTGAATAATAGTTTAGTTGCTAAGTATAATAGTGAAACTAATAAATATAGTATTGAAGTGTCTAATACAGAAGTTACTGATAAGTCTCAATATTATGGAGAAGTTGTTTCTGCTAAGAAAGAAGGAGATATTATAACTTTAGTAATAAGAACTTATTATGCTTCATATGAAGATATAGATAATAATCCTGAGACTCCTTCAGTTTTCAATTTATATAAAGATTCTACAAAAAGTGAAAAAATAAGTGAGATTGCTGAAGGATATACAGAACTTCCTAAAATTAAGGATACATCTATAGATGAAAATAAATTTCAAGACTATGAATTTATATTTACTTCATCTACTGATGGATATAAATTAACTTCATTTAATAAAGTTACAAAATAAAAGTACATTAATGTACTTTTTTAAATATTAAAAATTAATATAAAAAGAGAATCATAATTTTTTTATAATTCTCTTTATTTTTATAATGGTGTCCCCTTAGGGATTCGAACCCTAGACCCACTGATTAAGAGTCAGTTGCTCTACCAACTGAGCTAAGGAGACAATTTGTTATTACAGATGATATTGTAACATAATTTTTTTCTTTTTGGTATATTTTTTGCTAAATTTGTTTAATAATTTTACAAAATTATAGTTTTTTAGTATAATTGTCGGTGGTGAGACATATGAAAAAAGTTGTTATTGGTATGAGTGGTGGAGTAGATTCATCAGTTGCGGCTATACTTTTAAAAAAGCAAGGCTATGAAGTTATTGGACTTTTTATGAGAAATTGGGATAGTTTTGTTAATAATGATATTGAGGGAAATCCTAATTTGGGAAATAATATTTGTCCACAAGAGCAAGATTATAATGATGCTTTAGAAGTATGCAATAAAATAGGTATTCCATTACATAGAATAGATTTTATAAAAGAATATTGGGATAATGTATTTACTTACTTTTTGGATGAATTAAAAAAAGGAAGAACTCCTAATCCTGATATTATGTGCAACAAATATATTAAATTTGATTATTTTGTCAGAGAAGCAAAAAGATTGGGTGCCGATTATATTGCGACAGGTCATTATGCAAAAATAGAAAATGGTCGTCTTATGAGAAGTCATGATAAAAATAAAGATCAAACTTATTTCTTATCACAATTATCTGAAAAACAACTTGAAAATGTTTTGTTTCCACTTGGTGACATAGATAAACCTGAAGTAAGAAAAATTGCTTTAGAATATGATTTAATTACTGCTAAAAAGAAAGATTCAACAGGTATTTGCTTTATAGGTGAGAGAAATTTTAAAGGATTTTTAAAAAATTATTTACCTAGTCAAAAAGGAAAGATTATTGATATTGATACAAATGAAGAATTAGGTACACATATAGGATTAATGTATTATACAATTGGTCAAAGAAGAGGACTTGAAGTAGGGGGAACTAAAGATAAGTTATTTGTTGTAGGTAAAGATTTAAATAAAAATATTTTATATGTTGCTGAAGGAGAAGATAATAAATATCTTTATTCTAATAGTTGTATAGTAGAAGATGTTAATTTCAATTGTGCTGAACGCCCTACAAAATGTACAGCAAAATTTAGATATCGTGCAGTTGATTATCCAATAGAAATTAAATATTTAGAGGATGGTAATTTACTGGTGAGTTATGATAGTATTAAAGCAGTAACTCCAGGACAAGCATGTGTTTTTTATGATGGTGAATATTGTTTAGGTGGGGGTATTATTAAAGAAGTTAGAAAAAATAATAAAAAATTGTGGTATTTATTATAGTAAAAAGGAAAAATTTCATATTTTTTGCATAAAATTATAAAAAATATGAATTTTTTCTTGCATATATTTAATTTTTATAGTAGAATTTAAGAGTACTTATGAGAAAAAGCAAATAAATGGGCTTGTAGCTCAGGTGGTTAGAGCGCACGCCTGATAAGCGTGAGGTCGA
>JBJEXX010000058.1:0-16036 GCA_051886215.1 Bacilli bacterium
TTTTATTATTTTTTTATAAAAATTTCTTGCTTATTAAATATATTTATGTTATATTAGTTAGGTAATGGACCCTTAGCTCAGTTGGTTAGAGCATCCGGCTCATAACCGGGCGGTCATAGGTTCAAGTCCTATAGGGTCCACCATTTTTTTGCGGGTATGGCGGAATTGGCAGACGCACTAGACTTAGGATCTAGCGGGGCAACCCTTGCAGGTTCAACTCCTGTTACCCGCACCACTTAGTATATATGTTCGAATAATTCGAACTTTTTTTATGTAATTAATCTAATTTATATTGATTTTTTTAATAATAAAATAACTCCTTGATTCAAGTATTAATTGACAAAATATGATTTTTATGATATAATCTACGCATATAAATAAGGGGGATATTTATGAAAAAATTAATTGAATATATAGAAAAATTTTATCATGATAATGATATTGATTTAAAGTATTTTGGTTTTGATTTAAATAAAATACATTATGTTTTTAAATTAGCTGCAGAAACAGATTTATCTAGTAAAACTACACCTTCTTCATTAAGACCATATGGTTATATTAAAGTTGATAAAGATGGTAAAGTTTATATAGAATTACAATCATATGCTAATACTTGCTTGTTTATTTCAAACGGATATGTAAAAACTCATTATAGAGGATGTCATTTAAATGAGGAAGAGTTCAATAAAATAGTAAGGGCTATAAATTTACTTTACTATAAAAAAATTAAGGAACACTTTCCAGAATTTTTAAAAAACTTTAAAAATATGGATGACCCAATGGAACTTATTGTTGATGATTTTAAATCGATATTAGAAGAAGCAAAAGAATTTGATGAACAAAGAAAAAATATGGGTAAACAACAGGATATTTCTAATTTAATTGATGATATAGAAGAGATATCTTTTATGGAACCAGATAGTTCATCTAATAATAAAAATAATAATCATACTAAAACACAAAGCTCTATAACTCATAATAGTGTTGATGAAACAGAAAGATACAATTTATTATTAGGAATGCATCCAGAAAAGGTAATACATGCTCATGGCAAAAATAAAGGTTCTTCGTATCTGGTATGCCTTTATAATATAGGAAAATTAGCAGAAGAAGAAAATTATGCATTAGTAATGGAACCTTCATCAAGTCATGCATATACAAAAACTGCTTATTTCAAATCTAAAATAGGTATTAGTGATGAACAATTTAAGAATATATCACAATTATATTTAGAATTGGATAGACAAGATATAACTTCTTTAGCCAACACAGTAAGAACTTGTCATAAAGATATAGATAGATTTAAGGGAACTCTAAATGGGTTGTTATTAGGTGAATATAAAACACCAGCAGAAAGAGATAGAATAACATTTGCCAGAGAAACCGCTGAAGAAATTCAACCAATAACTTATAGTAAGAAAAAATAATAATATTGCAAAAGATATTATTATTTTTTTATTGGTCAATTAAAAGCAATTTCTGTTTCTATATTCTCATCACTAATTATTATATATAAAAATATTATTCCACTTATTAATACTAATGTAGTTGCGATAAAACTAAGATTTGTAAGATCTTGTTTCTTTTTTGAATCAGTACTTTTTAAATTTTTAACATCCTCATAATTATCAATAAAAAAATAAAAGTATATACACGTTACAATTATGAATACGATTATGTTTATATTACGATATTTATTTTTGGCACAATGATCATTATATATAAAATATTTTTCTTCAAAAGAATTCGCATATAGTGACAAGCCAATTATAATAAGATAAATAATCCAAATATAATTTTCTATTTTTATTTGTTTTAATCTTCGGTTTAATTCTTCCATGTTAAATTATATTCTAAAAAAAATTATAATATAATTTTAATAGGTGGTAATATGAATTTAATTCCAAATATTCCCGCAAAAGCTTTTTCTTTTAGTGCCATTGTAGTTGGTTATTTATTAATTGATGATTTAACCGCTAACGAACAAAATGCTTTAGGAAATTGGTTGATGTTAACTGCACAAGTATTAAGCACTAATGCTTTTTATAAACAAGTTCAACAGGAAAGAAGTACTAATGGTGCCAATAATATGAATAATAATGATTCTAATATAACGATTAAAGAAAATATTGCTATTCTTCAAAAAATGGTAAATGCACTTAATAAAGAAATTGAAACTTTAAAATCGGATGCTAATTATTAAAAAAATTCTAATGTATGTTTCTTAATTATTTGACTAATTTAATCTTTGGTGCAATAATAATTTAGAATATGTATGTTAGGAAGTGATTTTATGGTAAATTTTTATATTACTGATACTGATGCTAAATTTAAAAAAGTATCTAAATTACAAAAAAGTTGTTGGATAGATATGATAAATCCCAGTTTTGAAGAAATTGAAGATATTTCTAAGAGTACAAAAACTGATTTGGATCTACTTACCAAACTGATGGATGATGAAGAACTTCCGCGTATTGAAGAAGGGGATAATGCTACACTTATAGTTGTGGATACACCTTATATAACAGATTCTAAATACAAACATAAATATAATACTGATCCATTAGGTATTATTATAAATAATGATGGTTACTTTATTACTATTTCGTTAAAAAAACAAGCCTTATTAGATGATTTTAAAAATAATAGAGTTAAAAATTTTGATATAAAAAAGAAAACAAAGTTCGTAATTCAAATACTTCTTAGAGTTGCAGGCATTTATCAAAAAGAATTAATTGCTATTAATAATTATATAAATAGAAAAGAAAAGACTTTATATAAATCTACTAATAATAAAGAATTAATAGATTTACTTAATATTGAAAAGACATTAGTCTATTTTTCTACATCTTTAAAAGCTAATGATGTTGTGTTGGAAAAATTATCAAAAGGAATTGTTCTTAAACTATATGAAGATGATAATGATTTATTAGAAGATGCTATGATTGAAAATAAACAAGCAATTGAAATGGCAAATATTTATCGTGAAATTTTAACTAGTATGACAGATACTTACGCAACTATTATTTCTAATAATTTAAATGATGTTATGAAGTTTTTGGCAGGCATTACAATTGTCTTTTCAATTCCAACTATGGTTGCTTCTTTTATAGGTATGAATGTTCCTTTAGGAGGAATAGGTACTTCACATTATAGTTTTGTAATTTTGATTTTTTTATCATTTGTTTTATCTATATTAATAGCCATTATATTAAAAAAGAAAAATATGTTATAATTATTTAGGAGGTTTGGATATGAAAAAAGGAAATTTAATTGTTATTGAGGGTTCTTGTGATGGTATCGGTAAAAGTACACAATATAGTTTACTTAAAAAAGCTTTATCTGATGATGGAAAAATAATAACATCTCATCATTTCCCATCATATAATACTTATCATGGTTATCCTGTAGAAAAGTATTTAAATGGTGATTTTGGAAATACTGATGAATTATCACCATACTTTATTAATAGTTTATATGCTAATGATAGAGCTATTACTTGGTATACTAATTTAAAACATTTGTATGAATCCGGTGATACTATTTTACTTGATAGATATACTACATCTAGTTTAATATATCAATCAGCTTTATTTGATGATTTAAAAGAAAAAGAAGAATTTATTAATTATGTTGCGGATTATGAATACAATAAATTAGGAATTAAAGAACCAGATAGTGTAATATTTTTACATGCTCCATTTGATTTAGTTGCGGAAATGAGAAGTAAAAGAAAAAATAATGATGGAGTAGCTAACGATATTTATGAAAGAGATTTATCCTTAATGAAAAAAGTATATAATTCAGCTATATTTGTTGCAAATTATTTTGGTTGGGATAAAGTAAATTGTAGTTATAATGGTAAAATGAGACCTATAGATGATATTCATGAAGAAGTGTATAGTTTAGTTAAAAAAAGAAACTTTTAATAATATAAAAAATAAAAAGTGAGTGATAAAATATGATAGGAGTATTTGATTCTGGAATAGGTGGTAGTACTATACTTAAAGAAATTATAAAGATACTTCCTAATGAACAATATATTTATTATAGCGATTCTTTAAATAATCCATATGGTGATAAAAATAAAGATGAATTATATATAATTGTCGATGATGTAGTAAAGTATCTCATTTCTTGTGGATGTGTAGCTATTGTCGTTGCGTGTAATACAGCTAGTACTATATGTATAAAAAAATTAAGAGAAAAATATCCTGATATTATTTTTATTGCTACAGAACCTGCTTATAAGATGGTACATGATTATAATTTTTTAGGAAAAACTTTAGTTTTAGCTACAAAAGGTACAATTGAAAGTGAAAAGTTTTTAGCCTTATATCATAAATATGATAATCATAATACCATTTTACTTCCTTGTATTGGTCTTGCAGAACTTATAGAAGAAAATAATCAAGATGAAATAAATCAATATTTAAAAGAGAATTTAAGTAAATATAAAAATATAGATAATGTTGTTTTAGGATGTACTCACTATCCATTAATTAAAGAAAATATAAAAAATATTTTAGGAAATGTAAATTTTTATGATAGTAGTATAGGAGTTAGTAAACAATTAAAAAGAAAATTAGAAGAAAAATCTTTATTAACTAATTCTACTTTTTCAATTAAATTTATTGATTCTAAAAATGATCAAATTAAAGAAAAAAGATTTAAAAATATATTAAAGGGTTTATTATAATCCTTTTTTTTGTTACAATATTAAGTCATAAAGGACTGGTAGTATGAAAGAAGATATTAGTATTAATATTAATACAATAAATAAATATTATAATGAATTTGGCTTAGATAAAAAATTAGATATATCTATTAAATCTTTAATTAATAAAATAAGTAATAATTCTTTTGATAATAAAACAAATTTAGTACTTGATTCATTATTTTTATTAGAACTTATTTTAAATAAAAAAATATCTTTACCAAAAATATATGAAAAATTAACAAATGAAAACAAATTAAGACAATATTTAAAAACTAATTTTAAATATTTAATAAATAATAAATATAATAAATTAATTATGATTATTGATAATGAAAAAGAGTTTTCTATTATCTATAATAATATAATTAAAAGTGATTTTTTAGATAATTTGCGATTAATAACAAATAAAAATAATATTAATAATAATATAAATAAAAGATTAAAAGAACTGGATTTAGAAATACAACAATTAATTGATAAATATAATAAAGCTAAACAAATTAAAAAAAATATTTATCTTTCTATAACTGGTAAAAAAATAATGTTAAAAACAAAACCATTTTGGAAAATGATCCCTTTTGAATATATAACTAAATATAGTAATAAAATAATATTAGGATTTTCTAATACATATGGTAATGATAATGGTTTCTTTTTTATAGAAGATTTTGATAAATGTACTAAAGAACAATATAAAATTTGGATTAATAAATTACTTAATTCTTATTTAAATAAAAAAGATTTAAAAATTATTAATTATGATATAAATGATAATTTAAATGTCTATTATAAAATGCCTAATAAAAATTATTATATTTTTATCAGTACAATGTTTAATAAATACGATAATCATATTTATAAATTTATAAAAACTTCATTAAATAAGAATTATGACAAAGATAAATTAATGTATGAAATAAATAGTTTTAAAACAGAAGAAGAACTAGAATATAGTGTTCAAAATATTATAAAGAGTAATCTGTTTGGTAATATAAAATATGATTATAAGGAAAAAAAATATATTTTTAAATATAAAGATATTATATTTAAATTAAATATAGAACTTAATCGAGATATAGAATGTGTTTTAAAGAAAAGTGAAGATATATATAATAATTTAGAAACTATATTATCTGGTATTTTTAATATTATAAATATAAATAAAAATAATAGATTATATATGTTAGAAATATCTTTGGATTTTTATATAATGTATTTTACTTATAATAATAATGATATTTTTATTAAAATAAATAATGATGGAGATATTATATATAATAATTTATATGTGTAAAGTTAAATAGTTTTTGTTGTAAAAGTATATTTCATTTGTTATAATTTATTTAGTATAGAGGTGATTTAATTGAAAGAAAAATTAAAGATGATTGATAAAAAATTATGGATACTTTTAGGAGCTTTTCTAATAATTATCATATTAGGACTAGGTATATCAAAGATTATATATTTAGTAGGTAATAGTAATAAGTCATATAGTGAAATAGAAAGTATTTTAAAAGATGCTGGAATTGAATATTATAAAGATAATACATCATCATTACCAAGTGAAGATGGTGATAGTGTTTCTGTTGGAGATACTGTTTTAGCAGAAGAAGGCTATATGAAAAGTTTAGATAAATTAATAAAAGAAGGAACATGTACAGGTAAAGTTACTGTAACAAAAGAAAAAGATTTATATAATTATGCAGCTTATTTAGATTGTGGAAAATCTTATAAGACTACTGAATTTTATAAAAAGTTATTAAAGAATGTTGTAACAAGTGGAGATGGATTATATCAAGATGGTACAGGTTATTCATTTAGAGGAGATAATCCGAATAATTATCTAAGCATAGATGATAATATTTGGAGAATTGTTAGCGTTAGAGATGATAATACAATTGAAATAGTTAGAATGAATCCTATCAATTACATTACTTGGGATGATAGATATAATTCAGAAGATAATTATAAAGCAGGATATAATAATTTTGCAAATAGTAGATTAAATGATTCTTTAGATGATATTTATAATGGAAAATTATTTTATGAGGATGATTCTTTAGTTATTACTAGCTCTATTAAAAATTCTTTAGTTGCTGTTAATAATTGTATAGATAAAGTATCGAAAACAACAACTGATTTTAGTAATTGTACTAATAAAAATGATAAATTTGTTAGTGTAATTAATATTGGAGAATATATTAAAGCAAGTTTAGATTCTAAATGTGTAAGTCCCGCTAATAAGGAATGTCAAAATTATAATTATTTATCAGTAAAAGAAGATTATTGGACTTTAACTGGTAATAGTGAAAATACTTCAGAAGTATATTTGATTAATAGTGGAGGTGCGATTGAATCCGAAACTGCTAATGGTATGGAATCTATTTATCCTGTAGTAAGACTTGCTAATAGTATGATGTATGTTTCTGGTGAAGGAACAATAGATAAACCATATGTTATAAGATAAAACAGATATTTAATATCTGCTTTTTTAGAGGAGGAAATATGTATAAAAGAGTATTATTAAAACTTAGTGGAGAAGCACTTGCTGGAAATAAACAAAGTGGAATAGATTTTGATAAAGTTTTAGAAATCTGTTCTGAAATAAAAGAAGTAAAAGAAAAAACAGGTGTAGAGATTGCAATAGTAGTAGGTGGAGGTAATTTCTGGCGCGGAAGAAGTAATCAACATATGGATAGATGCACTTCAGATCATATAGGTATGCTAGGAACTACTATGAATGCGTTAGCTATAAATGATGCATTTAAGCAATTAAATTGTGAATCTCGTGTACAAACTGGTATAGAAATGAGACAGATTGCGGAGTTCTATATTAGAAATAGAGCAGATAGACACATGCAGAAGGGAAGAATAGTTATTTTTGGATGTGGTACTGGAAATCCTTTCTTTTCAACTGATACTGCAGCAGCACTAAGAGCTGCAGAAATTAATGCTGATATTGTATTAAAGGCTACTAATGTTGATGGAATATATACTGCAGATCCTAAGAAAGATAAAACTGCTAAAAAAATTGATGAAATTACTTATATAGATGTTTTAAATAAAAAACTAAATGTAATGGACTCAACTGCTACTAGTTTATGTATGGATAATGAAATTCCGATTCTTGTTTATAACATGAATGAATATGGTAATTTATTAAAAGTAATTACTGGAGAAAAAATAGGTACTATTGTAAAATAAAGGTGAAGTTTCATCTTTTTTTAATTAAGTTTAAATTTTATGATAAAATATATATTGAGGTGTTAAAAAATGATATTTAATATTTTATTATTAATTTTATTAATACTATTAAATGGGGTATTATCTTCAAGTGAATTAGCATTTTTATCTATTGAGAAGTTTGAATTAGATAAAATGGTAAGAAAAAGAAAAAAGAATGCTAAAAAAATAAGAAAAGTACTAGAAGATCCTAATAATTTTTTATCTACTATACAAGTTGGTATAACTTTAGCAGGTTTTCTATCTAGTGCTTTTGCGGCTTCTACTTTTGCTGATTATATAATGGAAACTGGTTTTTTGATATTTAACGAAGCTTTTACTAGTAGTTTTTTAGTAATTGTTATAACTATAATCTTATCTTATTTTACATTAGTTTTTGGTGAACTTGTACCAAAAAAAATAGCTTTAGCCAATCCTTTTAAAGTTGCATCTTTTTCTGTTAATTTGATAAATGTTATGCAAGTAGTGTTTTTCCCATTAATCAAACTATTATCAATATCTACAAATCTTATTTGTAAATTATTAAAAATACATGAAAAAGAAGAAGATTTTACTGAAGAAGATATTAAAAGAATCATTTTAACAGGTACTAGAGATGGAATAATTGAGAAAAAAGAACAAGAATATATATTTAATATTTTTCAGTTTAATGATACTACTGTAGATAATGTAATGACTCCAAAAAAAGACTGCGTAGTTATAGATGTAAATATTAATTTTAAAGATTTAATCAAACTTTTAAAAGAAACTAAATTTACAAGATATCCTGTTTATAGTGAAAATAAAAATAATATAATTGGAATATTTAATGTTAAAGATTACATTATGTATAAAAAAGATAATGATGATTTTGACTTAAAAAAATTACTTTTTAAAGTAGAAAAATTTCAATATAATGAAAAAATAGATGATGTATTCGCTAAAATGCAAAAAGACCATATACATATGGCCATAGTTGAAAAAGATAAACAATTTATTGGAGTTGTAACAATGGAAGATGCTGTAGAAGAAATACTAGGAAATATTTATGATGAATATGATTCAGAATCTTAAAATAGACACTAGTCTATTTTTTTTACATAAAAAATGTAAATCAAGAAAAAAATATTATTAATATAATATACTAAATTAAATATATATGTTAAATTAATAATGATAGGAGAGTAGTTATGAAAAAAAACTTATTATTATTAATTGTTATTTTAACAAGTATATTTTTTATTAATATAGAGAAAGTTAATGCAGAAGAATATCAAATAGGAGATTTAGTAGAAATAATTAATCCATCAGGAGGAAAATCTTTTCAATTTTACGTAACTGATATATTAAATTCTGAGGATTTTAAAGGTGTAGAATTAGTAACTAAAGAACCGACTGAAAAAGATAAAACTAATGAAGAAGTAGTAGAGAACCATTCAGATGAATTATTTGGATATTTAATTGATATATATGATGAAACAACAATAGAGGAATTTGACTTGGAGCCTTATATGATTAGTTTAGGAAGTTGTATAGATGATTATGAATCGTTATATAATGATTATCAAGAAAACAGATATATCAAATGTCCCCAATTAAAAGATAAATTTGATAATGCTTTTTTTGATAGCATTTCATATACTGATGGTGATGACATCTTATATTGGTTAGAAAAATCAGATAAACCAGATTATGATTATGTTTTACGAGGTATAAAAAAACCAAAAAGTGATATGGAAGAAGTTGCTAAAACTAAAAAAATGAATTATTATACAACAGTATATGTAGGGGAAACTAAATATAGTTTATTAAAAAAAGTAAGTATACCTAAAGAAGAAACAAACCAAGAAAATATAAAAAATCCTAATACTTCAGATAAAGATGTATTGTTGATGACTATCGCATCATTACTAATAATATTTACAATTGTTATATCTTTAAGAAAATTAAAAGAAAATTAATTCTCTTTTTTTAATAAAAAAAACTAATCTAATAAATAGATTAGTTAATTTTTTATATGGGGCGGTATAAGAGGATCGAACTCTTGCATACTAGTGCCACAAACTAGCGTGTTAACCACTTCACCAATACCGCCATAAACAACATATATAATATACTATTTAATGATATTTTTGTCAACTACATTTTAATTAGTTACTTAAAATTAGTTTTTTCATAATATATGCTGAAGGGTGATATTATGGATTTGGCAGTTGCTATTTATAATGATAATAAAAATATTACATCAATAGAAACATTAGATTATGTTAAAAGGAGTGGTTTTAAAAATGTTTTTATTCAATGGTATGATGATAATTCTTTATCTATATCTCAACAGGAGCAACTTGAATATGCTAAAAAAATTGGTTTGAATATTATTTTTCTTCATTTAGGTTACCAAAACATAAATGATATATGGAAACAAGGAGATAATGGAGATAAATTAGTAAAGAGATATATTGAAAATCTTAAAGTATGTAAAAAGAATAACATTGATTTAGTAGTAATGCATTTAACAAATGGTTATAATCCTCCTAAATATAACGAACTTGGTTTAAATAGAATAAAAAAAATAGTTGAATATGCAGAAAAAAATAATATAAAAATTGCTTTCGAGAATTTAAAAGTAAAAGGCTATTTAGAATATGTATTAGATAATATTAATAGTAAAAATATTGGTATTTGCTATGATGCAGGACATGATCATCTATTTTTTAAAGATACTTTTAATTTTTCTAAATTTAAAGATAAAGTACTGGCGGTTCATTTTCATGATAATGATGGAAAAGCTGATAAACATATGTTACCAATGGATGGAAAAGTAGATTGGGCTTATGTTGTCAATAATTTAAAAAAAATAAATTATAAATCATATAT
The DNA here is from genome assembly GCA_051886215.1 of Bacilli bacterium. Classification (GTDB taxonomy): domain Bacteria; phylum Bacillota_I; class Bacilli_A; order RF39; family UBA660; genus JBJEXX01. Next base: position 10,820 of record JBJEXX010000058.1, read on the forward strand.
AACTTTAGAAATTTGTTACAGACAATCCTATCTTTTAGAAGAACCATTAACCTTTTTTGAAACAGGACATAAAAGAGCTTTAAAAATAAAAAATATGTTTGAGAAATAGTATAATTATCTTTTAGTTTTTCATAATAATATTGGTGATTATATGAAAAATAGCAGTTTATGGTTAGATGGTGTTGATGATAACTATTTTCCTAGTCTAGAAAAAGATTTAGAACTAGATGTTTTAATAATAGGTGGAGGAATGACTGGACTTTCCACTTTATATAATTTTATTGGTAAAAATATGAAAGTAGCGTTAGTTGAAAAAAATAATATTGGTAGAGGAGTAAGCGCTAGAACTACTGGGAAACTTACATTTTTACAAGAAAATATATATAGTAAGTTAAAAAAATATCATAATAAAGATATTTCTAAATTATATTTAGACTCTCAAATAGACGCTATTAAATTAGTTAAGACAATTATTGATAAACATAATATAGATTGCAATTTAACTAAGTCTGATTCTTATATTTTTGCTGATAAAGAAAAAGATATAAAAAAAATAAAAGAAGAAAATGAATTGTTAAATGAATTTGGTATTAAGACGATTTTAAATAGAGAATTTAAAGAAATAGATTCTTTATTTACTATTGGTGTTGAAGGTACTTATGTTTTTCATCCAATTAAATATTTAAATGGTTTAAAAAAAATATGTAAAGATAATAATATGAGTATATATGAAAATACAGGTATTTATTCAATTAATAAAGAAGGAGAATATTATATTTCTAAGACTTTAAAGAATACTATTAAAAGTAAATATGTTGTACTAGCTAATCATTATCCTTCTTTCTTATTTCCTTTTTTAATGCCACTAAAAACATCTTTAGAGAAGAGTTATTTATCAGCTTCTATTGTTGATAATATTAAATATGATTTCAATGCTATTAATTTATCAAAACCAACTATTTCTTTAAGACATTATAAAGATAATAAAAACTATTTAATAAAATTAACAGGGAGTCATAATTTAGCTTTCAAAAATAATGAAAAATATAATTTTTCTAAACTTAATTTAATTAATGAAAATATAAAATATAGATGGTCTAATATAGATATATATACAAATGATTATTTACCCTATATTGGAGAAATAGATAATAATTTAATAATTGCAACAGGATATAATACTTGGGGAATGACTAATAGTAATTTAGCAAGTTTTATTATTAAAGATATTATTTTAAAAAATGATAATAGATATATAGAATTATTCTCTCCTAAAAGAAATATAAATTTAGCTAAAATTATTAATTTTCCAATCAATATATTCAATAATACTAAATCTTTTATTGGAAGTAAATTAAATAAAAATAAATCTTGGTATAGTAGTAATATAATTTTTAAAAAATATAAAGGTAAAGAAATAGCTATTTATATAGACGAAAATAAAAATAAACATATTGTTTATAATAAATGTCCTCATTTAAAATGTAGTTTAGTATTCAATGAAATTGAAAAAACATGGGATTGTCCATGTCATGGTTCAAGATTTGATATAGATGGTAATGTTATAGAAGGACCTAGTAATTATAATATTAAATTTAAAGAACGTTAAGTTCTTTTTTTTTTACTATTTTAATATAATTAATTGAGGTGTATTAGATGACATATGTTGTACAGAACGGGGATACTTTATATGGTATTAGTAAACAATTTGGTGTATCAGTAGATGATATAAAAAACGCTAATAATTTAACAAGTAATATTATATCAGTAGGACAAACTTTAAAGATACCAACTACTAATACTACTTATGTAGTAAAAAAAGGTGATAGTTTATACTCTATAGCTAAAAATAATAATACTACAGTTGCGGATCTTAAAAAACTAAATAACTTAACAAGTGATTTACTTAGTATAGGTCAAGTGTTGATACTATCTACTAATAATGAATTTGTTCCAGAAAATTATATAATTTATGTAGTAAAGAAAGGTGATAGTTTATATTCTATCGCTAAAAATAGTAACACTACCGTTGATGATCTTATCAAAATAAATAAACTTAATAGTACTAATCTATCTATAGGTCAAAATTTATTTATTCCAAGTGGATATATAGAGGATACAGGTCAAAATGTTGATATAACTTACATAGTAGAAAAAGGTGATAGCCTCTATTCTATAGCTAAGAAATTTAATACAACGGTTGATAATTTAATAAAACTTAATAATTTAACTTCTAATAATTTAGCTATTGGTCAAGTATTAAAAATAGCTTCGGGAGTTTCTTCTTTTTTAGGTAAAGAATGTTTTGGAGCAGGTTATGTAGAACCTACTTATCAAACATATACAGTTCAAAAAGGAGATAGTTTATATGTTATTGCTAAAAAATTTAATACAAGTATTGATAATTTAATGTCTTTAAATAATTTAAAAAGTACCAATTTATCTATTGGTCAGATATTAAAAATAAGAGAAATAGGAGGTTAATAAATGGATTTAATGTCATTTGAACAATTTAAACAAACACCTGAATATCAAAAATTTATTGAAGAAAATCCTTCTTTTGGAACTTTGAAAGTTGAAGCTTTTACGGCTTTTCAAGGTATGCCTATAGAAAATACAGAAATATTAATAACTAAAGATATAGGTGATCATAAAGTTTTATTTTTTAAAGGATATACAGACTCTAGTGGAATTATAGATAATATAATTTTACCGGCACCTAAAGAAGAACCAGTAGCGTCTTATGAAAAAAGACCAGAATATACTGTATATGATTTAACAGCTATTCATGATCAATATGAAATAATCAAAAAATATAATATAGGAATGTTTGGAGGAATAAAAGTTATTCAATATGTAAAAATGATTCCAGATATAGAAGTGGAGGAAAATACTAATGGCAATTAGAAGTCCAATTATTCCAACTGATATAGTGGTGCATTTGGGACCACCTAATGCTGCAGCTAAAAATATAACAGTACCTTTTATAGAATATATTAAAAACGTAGCTTCAAGTGAAATATATCCCAATTGGCCAACAGACGCTATTAAAGCTAATGTTTTAGCGCAAATTTCTTTTGCTTTAAATAGAATTTATAATGAATGGTATCCATCTCAAGGATATGATTTTGATATTACTAGTAGTCCTGTTTATGATCAAGCTTTCAATGAAAATCAACAATTTTTTGATAATATTTCTAAAATTGTAGATGATATATTTAATAATTATATAGTGAAAGATAATCAAATACAGCCTTTATTTGCAACTTATTGTGATGGAAAAAATACAACTTGTGAAGGACTTTCACAATGGGGAACAGTCGATTTAGCGAAAGCAGGTAAAGATCCTTTACAAATATTAAAAACATATTATGGTAATGATATAAAATTAGTTTATAATGCACCAGTGGATGCTAATGTACCATCATATCCGGGTTTCCCTTTAAAATTAGGAGAAGCAGGAGGATTTATTAAGATTTTAAAAAGTCAATTAAATAGAATTGGTCAAAATTATCCAGCAATACCAATAATTACAAATGATAATATTGTATTTGATGTAGAAACCGAAAGAGCTGTTAAAAAATTTCAAAATATATTTGACTTAGATGAAACTGGCATTGTGGATAAAGCAACTTGGTATAAAATTAAATATATCTATAATGCTGTTAAAAAGATATCTGATTTATATTCAGAAGGAATTAAAGCAGAAGAAGTAGATATTTTATATGATAATCAAGTTAAGTTAGGAGATAGTGGAAATTATATAACAACTATAAACTATTATTTAAATTTAATAACATATTTTGATAGTGATTTGCCATTTTTAGATTTAAGAAGTAAAGAATTTACAGATAAAACTGAACAGGTTGTTAAAGCTTTTCAAAATAAATATAATCTTCCTGTGACAGGAATAATTGATGTCGAAACTTGGAAAGTTATAAAAGAAGTTTATGAAAAAACTTTAAATATGATACCTAATGAATATTTGGAATATATTGATGAGTTTTTTCCAGGTAGATTTTTAGTTAGAGGAATGGAAGGAAATGATGTAGTTAGATTACAAAGTTTTTTATATAAAATATGTGAAGCAACTCATGAAATACCAGGTGTTAAAGTTAATGGGGTATTTGACTATTTGACAGAACAATCAGTAAAATATATACAAAATAAATATGATTTAACTGTTGATGGAATAGTTTATCCTGCAACTTGGTACTATATAGTAGAACTTTCAAAAGGAAGTATTGATTAATTGTATTAGATATTTTAATTTTATATGTTATAATAATTCTAAGGGTTGATGAAAAAATATGAATATTATTGTTAGCTTAAATAAAAATTATTTAGAGCAAGTATATGTATTAATAAATTCTATTAAACAAAATAATGATTGTAATATAGATTTCTATATTATGTATCAAGATTTATCACAAAAAGAAATTTCTAATATTATTAACAAATGTACTACTGATAAATTTAAAATCCATCCTTTGTATATTAATGATAAAGATATTAATAAGTTTCCTATAACGGAAAAAAGATATCCTAGAGAGATTTATTTTAGATTATTTAGTTATAGATATTTAAATAAAGATATAGATAGAGTTTTATATTTAGATATAGATACAGTTGTTATAAATAGTTTAGAAGATTTATATAATAGTGAATTTAATGAAAATTATTTTTTAGGTTGTACACATGTGGGAAAAAGACTTTTAAGATTTAATAGATTACGTCTAGGAGTCAAAAATAAGTATCCATATATTAATACCGGTATAATGCTTATTAATATAGCAAAAATTAGAGAACATGATATAGGTAAAGAAATTTCTGATTATGTAATAAGTCATTCTTCAATATTATTATTACCAGATCAAGATGTTGTTTTTGCTTTATATGGAGATAAAGTAGAATTAATTGATTCTCTAAAATATAATATAGGGGAAAAATTAATAAATGAATATAATTTTAAGCATCTTAAAAAAATTGATATTAATTGGATTAGAAAAAATAGTGTAGTAGTTCATTATTATGGAAAGAATAAACCTTGGAATGATAAATATGATGGAATTTTAAATGTTTTTTATGATGAATATAAATGAAATGAGACTTGATAGTCTCTTTTTTATTTATAAGGAAAGTGCGTTTTTTTAAGAAAAGACATTGACGAACATAAGTTTTATATGTATAATATAAATACAAAAATAACATGGTGGT
>JBJEXX010000059.1:0-30224 GCA_051886215.1 Bacilli bacterium
ACCATTTTATAATGGTTTGTTGAGTTTTGCGGTTTCAAAAGTGTTAAATTCCCGAAGAATATCCTATATATAGTGAATATCAGTATATAATAACAAAATTAAATGAAAGTTTAAAACAAATAAGAAATTTAGAAGACTATTTACAAAATATAACTAAGTAAATAGTTTTTTATTGCCAACCAATGATAATTAGAGTATAATTTATATAGTATAGAATAGGAGTATTATTATGGATTTCAATGTTTATTTTCAAAAAATAATTAAACAAATAGAAAAAAAATTAATTAGTTTAGACAAAGAAAGATTAGAGTATTCTCCAAATGAAACACAAAGATTAAAAGAAGAATATGAATATCTACAAAACCAATCTATTACCAATTTAATAGGTAGTAATCCAAGATATATAGCTGAAATATTGATTAAAAATGGAGAAGCAGAGAGTGAATGTATAGAACTTATAAAACGTTCTGAATTTATTAATAATGCTTTAAATAATATGGATGAGTCTATGAAATCTATATTTATGAGTACAGAACAATATACTAGTACCATTAATGAATTAGAAGAAAAATTTAATTTAGCTTTAAAAAGTATAGAACAAAAATATGAATTTTTAAAAAGTAAAGATTTGACTTATTATGATACTAAAAAAAATATTTTAGAAAATATAAGTCAAAAAATGAATTCAGAAGGATTTACAGATACTATTGATTCTGAAGAAGAAACAGAATTGTTCTTTGAAATTATAGGAAAATCTTTATCTAATAATGAACAATTAAATATTGCTTATTTATTGTTGACAAATAATATAAATAAATATTCAAAAAGACAATTACAAACGGAAACTGAAAACAAAGAAGTTAATGAATCAGTAGAAAAAAGCATCAAACAAGCTGATTTTAGTTTTTTAGGTGAAGATGAAAAATATATAGAATTAATTCAAAGAATAGTTACTGATTATAGTGAAGAAATAAAACTAAAAAAAGATTTACCATTTATAAAAACAGTTATTGATAATGAAAAAAATTGGTTAGCTAATTCAAATTATGACAGATATTTAGAAGATTTAGAACTATGTTTTTTGGATAAAAAATATAATGTATTAAAAGATTACGTTACTGCTATTTCAGATATTCCTGAAACAGAAAGAGAAGAGTATATAGAATTGTTTAAAAATGATTTCAAAGATATAAAAGATGTTTTAAATGCTTTTATAGAAAGTCATCCTAAATATAGAATAGAAGAAAAAACAGAGTCGCTACAAGAAAGTAAAAAAAATCTAATCTTTTTAACGAATGAAAATTATATTCCTTATATTGAAAAAGATATAGAAGAAGAAAATAAACAAGAAAAAGAAAATACAATAAAAACATTAGAAAAAATAAGATTAGGTTATGGTGGTAAGAAAAATACTAATTGGAGCGAAAAATATTATAGTACACATAAAGTAATGTTATATCGTGAGTTTTGTAGTTCTGGTGTAATAGAAATAGCTTATGTTCCTATAACCAAAAATGATTATTTAATAATTGGTGGTTGTGATAATAATAGAGAAAATTTATCCAGTTCTCAAAAAATAGATAAGGTTATTACTCAAAGATTAAATGATCCTTATTATAAAAAACAATTTGATTATTATAAATCTCTTTTATCAAGTACAGCAACTAGAGATGAAACTATTCAAATACATGAAAATTATCTTCATAGTATTAAAGAAAAAAATAAAATAAAGTAGGTGCTATATGGAAAAGTTAATAAATTTATTAGAACAACAAATAGAGTCTAAAGAAAAAGAAAAATATGATATAGAACAACAAAATAAAAACTTAACTTTAATTTCCAAGATTAAGGATGATTTTAACTCTTTGGCTAGTACAGATATAATGTCTATAATAAATTATTTTGGAATTGAACTAGATTCTTCTCAAATACAAAATCTTCAAATATACAAAATGTTTTTAGAAAGTAATTTAACAAATGGTACTAAATTTGTTTTAACTGAAGAACAACAACTTGATTTATTAGATATTATATATGATATTGAAAAAAATATAGAAATTTCACTTAAACAATCTAATAAGATAAATAAAAACAAGGAAAAAGAAATCAGTTCATTAAAATTAACCATGAAACGTTTGGCGGATGATAACTTTGATTATATAAAATCTAAAGATTTAATAAATTTGGAAACAGTATTACCAAATTTAACACATTTAGAACAATTAGATGTTTTAAAGAAAATTATTATTTTAAATGGTAAAAAAGTAAATAAAAATATAGAAAAAAAAGATATTGAACCAGAAGATTTTTCAATAACAAATATTAGTTATCCTGAAGTAAAAGAAATATTTGATAAATATAATCTTACCATAGAAAATGATAAAATTTTAGAAGAAAGAATTTTAAAATATGGTGACTTAGAAAAAATTGATAGTATTTTAGATTTCTTAAATAGTAAAGATTTATTAACAAAAATAGACTATCAAGAAACTTATAAAAAACAATTTTTGGATATGTTAGCTTTTTCTAATTTAGAAATAGTTAAAAAAAGATATGATTTTTCTAAAGAAAGAAATATAAGATTTGAAAGTCTTTTAAAGGGTGTTTCTAGCTTTATTCCGAACAATAAAAGATTAGCAAATAGAGGAGTATATTCTAGAAGGAGATCTACAAATGGTAATAGTCATTATAATAATAATGACAATAGATGTGGAACTGCTGACTCATTTGATGAAAATATAATTATTTTAGAAAGTTTAGGTTTTAATATAAATGAAGTTTTTAGAAATTGTTCAGGATGGTTAAACAATAGAAATTTAAAAGATGCAATTAATACTTTGTTGATATATAATTTTAAGATGGACGAAGATTTTTCTTTATCTTCTATTGCCACTGCTACAAAAAGAGTAGATGAAATTATAGATAGATATATAGAATTAGGTTTGTTTGGATATATAAAGCAATTTCCATCAGGTCTAAATAATTATACAGAAGATAGGTTTGAAAAAATTTATTATACTAATCATAATAATTATTCACCATTAAATAATAATAATACTATAAATAAAAATACCATTGATACATATGGTAAACCTTCTAATGATGATATGTTAATAATAGATATAGATCAAAAATATGAAGAAGAAAATATGCCTATTAGGCAATTATATTTCTTAGCAAATAAATCTTCATATGATGATTTTGAACTTGCTTTAAATGATGAAAAAATACAAGAATTAGAAAAAAATAAAGTAGATGAGTATATTTATAGTATTGAAGGAATTAAAGTTTCTAGATATAAAGTATTACGTATATATTCAGAAATATTAAAAGATGGTTCTATAGACAAAGATAAAGGATTATTATTCTCTGTAACATATAAGTCAATGTTAAATGAAGGAGAATATAACGATATTAAACAAAGTATAAAAGAAAAAGTAATCTAAAATTAGGAGTGAATTATATGGATTTTTTAGAAGAATATGGAATAAATGAAGATACAATTAATAAAATGGTTGATATTAATACTCCAGAAAATATTTATAATTTTATAGAAAATGAATATAATGTTAGACAAATATTATCATTTTTAAAAGAAAATAAAGTGTCAAATATAGAAGAATTATTGACTACAGAAATATCTTTCTTTTTAGATACTCTAGAAGAATTTAAAAAAAGATTTAATCTTAATAATAAAGAAAATTAATTAATTTAGCACTATTTCTCTTTAAATCGCATAGATTAGATTGAGGAGGAATTATATGTCTAATTTTAGAGAAATAGTAACCAAAGCCATTTTAGGTAAAGGTAAAAAAACTTTTGTTACCAATCATGTTATTACACCAGAACATACTCCATCAACAATTTTAGGATGTTGGGTAATAAATCATAATTTTAAAGGAAATAAACAAGGTGATAAAATAAATATTGAAGGAAGCTATGATATAAATATTTGGTATTCATATGATAATGATCAACAAACAGAAGTTATCAAACAAACTAATAATTATCAAGAAACAGTAACAGTTCGTAAAAATGATGATAGTGAAGGTAATAACGAAGATGTTATTATTAGAAGTTTAGCTCAACCAAGTTGTTCAAAAGTAGAAATAGATGGTAACTCTATAAAATATACTATTGAAAAAGAACTTGGAATAGAATTAATAGGTGATACAAAAGTTAGAATAAGTGTTGATGAAAATGAAGAAAGTTGGGATAACATCATTGATGAAAAAGAAATTGATAATAACATAGAAGAAAATGTCCAAGAAGAATCTATTAAAGAAGAACAGACAGATTTTTTAGAAGATAATAATTAAAATAAATTACTCATTTAAAAAATGAGTTTTTTTTATATTTGATTGCAGAATCAAAAACCACTTAAATAGTTTTATATCTAAAAATTGTATATAAATATTTTATAAAAAATAAACAGATATTTACTTTTTATATTATTATTGATATAATATAATCAATTTTTTCAGGAGGTCTTATAATATGAAAATAAAAAATTTAATAATCAATACACAAAATTTTAATAAAGTAAAATCTAAAGCTTCTTTAAAGAAAACAACTAAAGGATTGCTTGCTATTGGACTTAGTACTGCTATGATTGCTTGTATGTTTACTGGATGTTATTCTACTGTAACAGATGATGCTACTGAAATATATGATACAATTGATTCAACAGGAGAAAATGTTACTATTGAACCACAAATTTTAGATGTGAAAGGTGAAGATTTTAAATTAGTGGTAGAATATTCTTTAGATGATAATGCAGCTAAAAAATGGAAAATAACAGACAATAAAAAAATAACTACAACTGTTTATACACAAGGATTGCCAGAAGATGTTAAGGTATATATTGATAATGTTCATACAGACACTACTTTAGTAGCTAGTAAAGAAACAATGAATGGAATTACACAAGACTCAATGGATGATAGAGTTCATAATAGTTTAATGTATGGTTTTCCAATTAATGATACCACACCACTAATATGTATTAATGAAATAGAAGGTCAGAATGAAACTTTTATAAGTGGCTATTGTCATGGTCTTAATGGAATGACTAGTGGAACAGTTACAGAAAAAAGATACGAGGAAGAAGATTATCTTGAAAATGGTGTATATGGAAATAAGATTTCTTCATCTTATGGATTACTTATTCAAAAAGGTGATAATGAACCATATGGAATTGATGTTTCTTCAGATGTGGTTATTCTTGCTTCAAATACCATTGTAAAAGAAAAAACAGATGGAACTCAAAAAATATATACGTATAATAGAGATGGTTCTTATACATTAACAGAAAAGACCAAAGTAAAAACAAAATAATTAATATATAGGTGTTAACAAAAAAGTGTTGACATATAATTAATTGTTATATATAATTAATAAAGAAAAGAGATGGAGGTATATTATGGCAGTTAAAATTAGATTAACAAGAATGGGTGCAAAGAAAAGACCATCATATAGAATTGTTGCGACAGATTCACGTCGTCCAAGAGATGGTAAATATCTAGAACTTATCGGAACTTATAATCCAGCTGTTGAACCAAAAGGTGTAAAAATTAACGAAGAATTAGCTTTAAAATGGTTAAATACAGGAGCTATTCCTTCTGATACAGTTAAAAATTTATTCCAAAAAGCTGGTATTATGAAAAAATTTGCTGATTCTAAAGTAAAAAAAGGTGAGTAATTATGGAATTAGTAGAATTAACTAAAGAAATAGTTATGGCATTAGTTGAAGATAAAGATTCAGTCGAAGTTAAAGAATTTGATACTGATGAAGAAAATACAATTCTTATTCAAGTTATGGTAAGTGATGCTGATGCTGGAAAAGTTATAGGAAAAGCAGGTAAAACTGCGAATGCTATAAGAACTTTAGTTCAAGCAAGTAGTTATTTAAAAGATAATAAAAAAGTAAAAATTAATATTGACACTTTTTAAAAGTGTCTTTTATATTGGGAATTTTTAATTATTATAGTTATAATATTTATGAATAGTTAAAATATATTTGTTGTAGTAAAATGATAAATGTATTATAATTATAGTAGTAAAGGTGGTAAGATAATGACAGATAAAGAATTAATTATTCCTAATCATATAGGCATAATTATGGATGGCAATGGTCGTTGGGCAACGAAGAGAGGATTAAAAAGAAGTGCTGGACACAAAGAAGGAGCAAAGACTTTAAAGAAATTGTTAAATCATATATATAAAAGAGGAGTTAAATTTTTAAGTTTATATGCTTTTTCAACAGATAATTTTAAAAGAAGTAAAGAAGAAGTAGATTACTTAATGAATCTTTTTATAGAAATGTTTAAAAAACAATTTAAAGATTTAGAAAAAAATAATATTAAAGTATTATTTTCAGGAAGAAGATATCCACTACCTAAAGAAGTTTTAGATGCTATGGATGAAATGAGTGAAAAAACCAAAAATAATACTAATGGAACATTAAATATATGTCTTAATTATGGTGGACAAGAAGAAATCGTAGATATGGTCAAAAAAATAATAGACAAAAAAATAGATAGTAAAGATATAACAAAAGAATTAGTAAATGAAAATTTATATCAAGATTTACCACCAGTTGATTTTATCATCAGAACAAGTGGTGAAAAAAGAATTAGTAATTTTTTGTTATGGCAATCATCATATGCAGAATATCATTTTCCAAAAGTTTTATTTCCAGATTTTAAAGAAAAAGAATTTGATGAAGCTATAATAGAATTTAATAAAAGAAAAAGAAGATTTGGAGGATATTCAAAATGAAAAAAAGAATTATAAGCGCAATTGTTTTACTTTTAATCTTTATACCATTATTAATAATAGGAGGACTTCCTTTTAGAATATTAGGTGCTTTAGTATCGTTACTTGCAATATATGAATTATTAAATATAAGAGAAAACAGAAAGAAGTTTCCATTATTTTTAAAAATAATTACTTATATAATTACTGTAATATTAACTTTATATAATACTGATAGTACTGTATTGAACTATTCTATTGATTATAGATATTTAACATTTATTATTTTCTTCTATTTAATAAGCATGGTTCTAGTAAATGATAAGAAAAAATATAATATTAATGATGCATTTCATTTAATAGGTTCAACATTATTTATTGGAATGAGTTTTAATTTAATACTTCAACTTAGAAATTATAGTATTTTTTATGTAATATATATTTTCTTAATTACAACTATGACAGATATGTTTGCTATGGAAATTGGTAAAAGAATAGGTAAACATAAAATGGTTCCTGAAATTTCACCTAAAAAAACATGGGAAGGAAGTATTGGTGGAGTTATTATGGGAACATTTATTCCAACTGTATTTTATTACCAAGTAATAGGTACTTCAAATATTTTATTATTAATAGTTATGACTATGATTTTATCTGTAGTTGCGCAGTTTGGAGATTTATCTTTCTCTGCCATAAAAAGATATTATGATAAAAAAGATTTTTCTAATTTAATTCCTGGACATGGTGGTATATTAGATAGACTTGATAGCGTTATATTTGTTGTATTAGTATTTGTTATCTTGTTAAGCTTTATATAGAAAGAAGGTAAATATGTTAACATTGATATATTTTATTATTATATTAGGAGTAATAGTAACTGTACATGAATTTGGACATTTTATATTTGCTAAAATATTTGGTATTTATGTATATGAATTTTCTATTGGATTTGGTCCTAAAATATTAAAATGGAAAGGTAAGAATAAAGAAACGGATTATTCTTTAAGATTAATACCATTAGGTGGATTTGTTTCGCTTGCTGGTGAAGAAATAGAAGAAGATGAAAATATTCCTAAAAATAGAAGGTTACAAGATAAACCAATTTGGCAAAGATTTTTAGTAATGTTTTTTGGCGCAGGAAATAATTTTATTTTTGCTGTTTTGATACTATTTATTATTGGATTATGTTTTGGTTCAACAGATGGTAAACCTGTTTTAAGTGAAGTAGAAAAAGGCTATCCTGCTTATGAAGCTGGACTTAGTAGTGGTGATGAAGTACTTAAAATAAATAACCATAATATATCTACTGTAGATGATTTATCATTATATTTAAGTGTTGAAGATCCTAAACAAGAAGTTACATTTAAAGTAAAAAAAGAAGATGGTACAACAAAAACATATAAAGTAAAAGCCCAAAAACAAAAAAAAGATGGTGAAACTTCATATGTTTATGGAATAACTATGAATAACGAAATACATCATGGTTTTGGTAATGCAGTTAAATATGCCTTTAGAAAAACTGGTTCATTATTTAAACAAATGATAGTTATTATAAAATGTTTATTTACTGGACAATTAAGTGTTAATAACTTAAGTGGTCCTGTTGGAATCTATTCTTTAGTAGGACAACAACGCGCCGAAGGATTTTCTAATATTCTTTATTTAGTTGCGTATTTAAGTATTAATGTAGGAGTAATTAACTTAATTCCATTCCCAGCATTTGATGGTGGTAAAATATTATTCTTAATTATAGAAAAAATTAAAGGTTCAAAAGTAAATCCAAAAGTAGAAAATACTATTCATTTAATAGGATTTGGTTTACTTATGTTATTAATGATTTATGTAACTGTACATGATATAATGAAATTATTTTAAATACTTCTTTAGGAAGTATTTTTTCTAACAGAAAGAGGTGATAAAATGGTCGCAAGTGTTTTAGTGCAACTATCTAATACTAATATTGATAAAACTTTTGATTATTTAGTTCCCAATAATTTAATTGATAAAATAAAAATTGGAATTAGAGTAAGTGTACCATTTAATCATCAATTTTTAGAGGGTTTTGTTTTAGAAATAAAAGAAGAAAATAATAGTGAATATCAATTAAAAGAAATAATAGATGTAATAGATGAAGAAGTCATTTTAAATGATGAATTATTAGAGTTGGGTAAAAATATGAGTAATGAGACTTTGTCTACTTTAATATCTTGTTACCAAACAATGCTACCTAAAGCTTTAAAAGCTAAATATAATACTAAAATAAATAAAAAAATAGATAAAATTATATCTATAAATAAAAAAATAAAAATAGAAAAAGAGAAATTAAATAATACTCAAAAACAAATAATAGAAAAATTAGAACAAGAAAAAGGGGTATTAAAAAAAGAATTAGATATAATATCTAAAAGTAGTGTTAATACTTTAATTAAAAAACAAATTTTATTAGTAGAGGAAAAAGAACATTATAGATATAATTTAAAAAAACAAGAACATATTTTTAAATATCCTCTAACAGAAGATCAAAAGAAAGTTGTGAGTAACGTTGATATAAACACTAATAACACTTATCTTTTACATGGAGTAACAGGTAGTGGAAAAACAGAAGTTTATATGGAAATTATAGAAAAAGTATTAAAAACTTCTAAAAGTTGTATTATGTTAGTTCCTGAAATTTCTCTAACTCCTCAAATGGTCAATCGCTTTACAACAAGATTTACTGAAGAAATCGCAGTATTACATAGTAGGTTAAGTGATGGTGAAAAGTATGATGAATATAGAAGAATAAAAAGAGGAGAAGTAAAAATTGTTATAGGAGCTAGAAGCGCCGTTTTTGCGCCACTTAATAATATTGGAATTATTATTATAGATGAGGAACATACAACAAGTTATAAGCAAGATAATAATCCCAAGTATAACGCAATTGATATTGCTATAAAAAGATCAAATTATCATAATTGTCCTGTAATATTAGGTAGTGCTACTCCAACTTTAACTTCTTATGCTAAAGCCAAAAAGAATATTTATAAATTATTAGAACTTCCTAATAGAGTTAATCAAAAACCACTTCCTAAAGTAGATATTATTGATATGAATAAAGAAATAAAAAGAACAAGAGGAACAATTTCTGCAACACTTTCTAAAGCTATTCAAGAAACCATCAATAAAGATGAACAAGTAATATTATTATTAAATAGAAGGGGATATTCAACATTTATTACTTGTACTAATTGTGGATATACAGAAAAGTGTCCAAATTGTGATATTACTTTAACTTATCATCTATCATCAAAAATGCTAAGATGTCATTATTGTGGATATGCTACTAAAATAAATGAAACTTGTCCCGAATGTCATGAACAATCAATGAGACAACTAGGAACAGGTACAGAAAAAGTAGAAGAAGAATTAAATGAAAATATTGAAAACTCTAAAGTAATCAGAATGGATTATGATACTACTAGTAAAAAAGGAATGCATGAAAAAATAATAGAAGCATTTAAAAATAAAGAATATAATATTTTACTAGGCACACAGATGATTGCGAAAGGACTAGATTTTGAAGATGTTACTTTAGTTGGAGTAATAAATGCTGATACTTCTTTAAATATGCCTAATTATAGAAGTAGTGAAGATACTTTTGATCTTTTAGATCAAGTTTCAGGTAGAAGTGGTAGAAGCAAAAAAACAGGAAAAGTTTTAATTCAAACTTTTAATCCTGAACACTATGCAATAGAATATGCCAAAAATCATGATTACAAAGGATTTTTTAATACCGAAATGATGATTAGAAGAAAACTTAATTATCCACCATATTATTATTTGACTTATTTAAAAGTAATTAGTAAAGATTATGATTTAGCAAGTAAAGAATCTATAAAAATAAGTAAAATATTAAAAAAGTATTTACTCAATTCTGTAGTTTTAGGTCCTTCTGTCTGCAATGTTTTTAAAGTTAATAATACTTATAGATTTGGAATTATTATTAAATATAAAAAAGATGATAATTTATATAAAACCTTAAAACAAATTATAGAACATTATAAAACTAATCCAAAAATAACAATTGATATAGAATTTAATCCTAACAATATTTAAAATAAAACAAGCTAGACTTAGAACAATCTATTTGATAAAATAAAGTAGGTGATAATATGAAAAATATTAAAGATTTAAAAGTAGTTTTTATGGGAACACCAGACTTTGCTTTAAATGTTTTACAAATATTAATAGATAATTGTAATGTTATAGGAGTTGTATCTCAACCAGATAAATTAGTTGGTAGAAAAAAAATATTAACAAAACCACCAATAAAAATACTTGCCGAAAAATATAATATTCCTGTTTTTCAACCAAAGAAAATAAAAGAAGAATATCAAGATATCCTTGATTTAAATCCAGACATAATTGTAACTTGTGCTTATGGACAAATTATTCCTAAAATTTTATTAGATTATCCTAAATATAAGTGTATAAATGTACATGCTTCATTACTTCCAAAATTAAGAGGAGGAGCGCCTATTCATAAAGCTATTATTGATGGTTATGAAGAAACAGGTGTAACCATAATGTATATGGATGAAAAAATGGATAGTGGTGATATTATTTCTCAAGAAAAAATTACTATAAAAGATACTGATACAGTAGGTATTCTTTGGGATAAATTATCAGTTATGGGCGCAGAATTATTACTAAAAACTTTGCCAGATATAATAAATGACAATATAAATAGAATAAAACAAAATGAAGATGAAGTTACGTATGCGTATAATATCCAACGCGAAGAAGAAAAAATTGATTTTTCTAAAACAACAAAAGAAGTATTTAATAGAATTAGAGGATTAAATCCGTATCCAGGTGCTTATGCAAAATTAAATAATAAAATAGTTAAAATTTATGATGTTGAATATACGAAAAATATTCATCCAGATAAACAAATAGGTCAAATTATTAAAGCTGACAAAAATGGAATAATAGTTTCTTTAAAAGATGGTGAATTGATTATAAAATCATTACAAATGGAAGGTAAAAAGAAAACAACAGTCAAAGAATTTGTAAACGGAAATATAAAAATAGAAAATGAGGTATTAGAATAATGAAAGATAAAAAGAATAAAATAACTATAAAAGAAATATTACAAGATAAACAAAAAAGAGCTATTTTAATTTTAGCGTTATATTTTGTATTTTTCTTAGTATTAACAATTTCTATAAGAACTAACTATAAACCAAATAGTAATGATGATACCGCAACTATTATAAATAATCAATTTGCTCCAGAAAAAATAACTTTAGATAATTATAGTTTTGAATATACTATTATGAAAGATGGAATTTTACATACTTATAATGGTAAAAGATATCAACAAAAGGAACAATTTACTTATAATAATAATGAATATTTTAAAGAGGCTGATAAATTTTATAAAAAAGTAACAATAGAAAATGAAATTACTTATGAAGAAGTTGAAAATCCATATGTATATAGTGAATATTTAGATTTTGATAATTTAAATCAAATATTAGAAAAAAGTGAATATAATTCTACAACTACTTTTAAAGATGATTCTAAAGATATAAGTTATTATATGTATTTAAATGATGAATTAACAGAAAATACTATAACATTAACAGCTAAAGATAATCTTTTAGAAAAAATTGAAATTAATCTTGATAAAGATTCAATTATTTTGAATTTTACTGAGCAAAATAAAATATTAGATTTTAATAAATAAAAAAACAAGTTATAAATACTTGTTATTTTTTTACTAATTTCTTATCGATATCTATTTCATCTTTTTTATTTATACAACTTAATAACATATCACGAGCTTTATTCAAAGTAACTCCTGAAATTGCCGCTGCGGCAGCATTTTTATGACCACCACCACCTAGAAGTTCCATAATTTGTTCAACATCTTTATCTTCAAAACATCTTGCTGATATACCAATTGTATTAGTAGCGATTTTACCGATTGTATAAGCTGTATCAATTTTATCAAATTTTAATAACTCATTACTTATTTTAGCAAGTTCATCTCTTGTATATATATTCGCATCAAGAACACATATCATAGTGTTTTCATCAATAGTAGTACTTCTTTTTAATAAACGTCCTCTATTTAAAATATCTTCTTTTTTCTCTTGGAATAGAATTTTCTTTGTTTTTATTTCCGCACCATTTTCTAATAAATAAGCTGCAGCTTTCATAGTTTTTGCTTTAGTATTATTATCAAAATTATTGGTATCTATACATAAACCAGTATACATAATAGAAGAAATATTATTATTATTTAAATCATAGTCATTACTTTTTAAAAACTCACAAATTATTTCTACCATACTAGAAGCTTCGCTATCTACATAATTAATAGTAGATTTTAATTTTTCACTACTATTTTCATGATGATCTATAACTATAGTATTATCAAATTTATTAAATATTCCCATACTTTCAATGGTGTTTTCTTTATTACAATCCAAGACAATTAATAAACTTTTATCATTTGGTTTAATATCTTCAATATTTGAGATAAAATAACTTTTAAGTGAAAATGGTAATAATTCCATAGCTTTAACAACAGAAGAATTAAACTGATTAGGATTAATAAAAATATGTGCATTTTTATTATTATCTAAACAGAACTTTAATAATCCTAAGGCACTACCTAAAGCATCTAAATCAATATAATTATGTCCCATAATAATAATATCATCACTTAAATTTAAAGCAAGATTTAATATATCATTAATTTCAACCATATTGCTCACCTTTAAATAAACATAAATAGTATATCACTTTAACTTTTCTTGTCAATTGTTTTTTTTTCTAAACATTGAATTATAAAGTAGGTTATAGTATAATTATGTCGGAGTGATTATATGGTAAGTATTTATAGTTTAAGTTTAGAAGACTTTGAAAACTATTTTTTAAGTATAAATGAAAAAAAATTTAAAGCTACTCAAATATTTGAATGGTTATATCAAAAAAAAGTAAAAACCTTTGATGAAATGACTAATATAAAAAATGAGATAAGAGAAAAATTAAAACAAGATTTTTATTTTGAAGATTTAGAAATAATAAAACAAGAAACTGATATAGATGTAAAAAAATATCTTTTTAGATTAAAAGATAATGAAAGAATAGAAGCAGTTTTAATGTATCATAATTACGGCAATAGTTTGTGTATATCAACTCAAGTTGGTTGTAATATGGGATGTAAATTCTGTGAAAGCGGAAGATTAAAAAAAATAAGGAATTTATCTACTAGTGAATTAGTTTTACAAATATTAAAAATAGAGGAATTAATTAAAGAAAGAATATCTCACGTAGTTGTAATGGGTATAGGTGAGCCATTTGATAACTATGATAACTTAATAAAATTTATTGAAATAATAAATCATAATAAAGGATTGGCTTTAGGAAGTAGACATATTACAGTTTCTACTTGTGGAATAATACCTAAAATAAAAGAATTTATGAATTTAAAATATCAAGTTAATTTAGCTATATCTCTTCACGCACCAACTGATGAACTAAGAAGTAAAATAATGCCTATTAATAAAGTATATAAATTAAGTGACTTAATTCCAACATTAAAAAAATATATTGAAAAGACTAATAGACGCGTTACTTTTGAATATGTTTTACTAAAAGGAATTAATGATACAGATGAATGTGCTTATGCTTTAGCTAAGTTAGTTCGAGGCATGAATTGTTATATTAATTTAATACCATATAATGAAACAAATAACATTGATTTTAAAAGAAGTTCATCTATACAAATTAACCATTTTTGTGATATACTAAAACAAAGTAAAATAAATGTCACAACACGAAGAGAATTTGGATCTAAGATTTCAGCTGCCTGTGGACAACTTAGATCTAAAAAGGAGGACTAATGAAAACATTTTATTTGACAGATGCTGGGTGTGTTAGAGAACATAATGAAGATAGTGTCATAATTTTAAAAAATATAGAAAATGTTTATCTCATGGCCGTTGCTGATGGAATGGGTGGACATTCTGCTGGTGAAGTTGCCTCAAGCATTACTATTAGTCATTTAGGAAAACACTTTAATGAAACATTCTTTAATATGAATAAAGAAAATGCGATTAAGTGGTTGCGAGATACTGTCACAGAAATAAATGGTTTAATATTTCATTATGTAAAAGAACATCCAGAATCAAAAGGAATGGGTACTACTTTAGTATGCGCAATAGTTGCGAAAGATTATATATTACTAGGTAATATTGGAGATTCCTCAGGCTTTGTTGTAAAAGATAAAGAATTACATAAAGTTACATATGATCATACATTAGTAAATCTATTAGTTTCGGCAGGAGAACTTACTAAAGAAGAAGCTAAAGATCATCCTAAGAAAAATGTTTTAATGAAAGCCTTAGGCGCAAATGATCCTATAGATATAGATATATTTGATTGCAGTACTGAAATAGAAGGTATTATGTTATGTAGTGATGGTTTGACAAATATGCTTAATAAAGAACAAATAGAAGAAGTATTAAATGAAGATATAGATATAGAGGACAAAGTTATAAAATTAATTAGAAAAAGTAATAATAGAGGTGGAATTGATAATATATCAGTGGCTTATCTCGAAAAAGAAGGTGAAGAATAATGATACAAAAAGGGCAGGTTATTAGTGAAAGATACGAAATATTAAGAAGTATTGGCGAAGGTGGAATGGCTAATGTCTATCTTGCTAATGATATTATTTTAGATAGAAAAGTTGCAATTAAAATATTAAGAGGCGATTTAGCAAATGACGAAAAATTTGTTAGACGTTTTCAAAGAGAAGCTTTATCAGCATCATCTTTATCACATCCAAATATAGTAGAGATGTATGATGTTGGAGAAGATAATGGAACATATTTTATTGTTATGGAATATGTTGAAGGTAGAACTTTAAAACAATTACTTAAAAAAAGAGGAGCGCTTACACTTAGTGAAGCTATAGATATCATGCTTCAACTTACTGATGGTATTGCGCATGCTCATGATAGTTATATAATTCATAGAGATTTAAAACCTCAAAATATAATGATTAAAGAAGATGGACTTATTAAAATAACAGATTTTGGTATTGCTATGGCTTTAAATTCTACACAACTTACACAAACAAATTCTGTTATGGGATCAGTTCATTATTTACCACCAGAACAAGCTAGTGGAAAAGGTGCTTCAGTTAGAAGTGATATTTATTCAATGGGAATATTGTTTTATGAACTTTTAACAGGAACTTTACCTTTTAAAGGAGATAACGCTGTAGAAATTGCTTTAAAACATATGAGAGATCCACTTCCTAGTGTTAAAACTTTCAATCAATCAATTCCTCAAAGTATTGAAAACATTATAATGAAAGCAACTGCTAAAAATCCTAAAAATAGATATGCTTCTGTTAAAGAAATGCATGCTGATCTATTAACTGCTCTAGATGAAGATAGAATGAATGAAGATGTATATCAATATAAATATCCAGAACATGAACAAGATGATACTAAAGTAATTCCTATCTTGAAAAAGAGATATGAGAATAACAATGAAATAGAGGAGGATTCTTTAGAAGATGATGAAGAATCTTTAAAAGAAAAAAAGAGAAAAAAATTGATTTGGATTTTATCAGGAATTTTAGGAGCTATAATAATTTTATTATTAACAATATTTATAATTATTCCTAAAGTTACAGATGAACCTGATATAAAAATACCGGATGTTGCGGGTATGAGCGTATCACGTGCTGAAGAAAAATTAGAAGATTTAGGATTTAAAGTAAACCTAAAAACAAAAAAAATTGCTAGTGATAAATATGAAGAAGGAGAGGTTGTCAAAACCTATCCCGCAATAGGAAGAAGCGTTAAAAAAGGAACTCAAATAACTTTATATGAATCAATCGGTCAAGAAACGTATGAAATAGAAGATTATACTGGTAAAAATTATATAGAAGTAAAAACTACTTTAACTATTTATGGAATTGATGTTAAAGTAGAAAAGAAAACAGTAGATAATGCTAGTGACTATATAGATAAAGAAGAATTAATAATAGATCAATCAGTAAAAAAAGGTACAAAGTTAAAAGAAGGAGATACAATCATTCTTTATATACCAAAAGTAGATACTATGTATCCAGATATGGTAGGAGAAGGTTGGACTCAAGACGAAGCAAGCGATTTCTGTGCTAAATACAACTTAACATGTACTTTTACAGAAAAAGAAGCTTCTAATGTCGCAGAAGGAACAGTAATTGAACAATCAAGAAAAGCTGGAAGCAATGTAGTATCTGGTACCACTATGAGAATTACAATTGCCAAAGCTCCTCAAAAACAAAATAGCAATACAAATACTGATCAAAATACTGATAATAACGAAACAGGAACAGATAATAATCAAAATACTAATTAGGAGGATAAATGACTGGGCAAATAACAAAAATAATAAGTAATTTATATACTGTAACTACAACTGATGGTAATATTTATAATTGTCATTCAAGAGGGAAATTTAGAAAAGAAAAAATAATTCCTCTTGTTGGTGATTATGTAGAATTTGATAATAAAAATAACTATATTTTAAAAATATTACCTAGAAAAAATACTCTTATTAGACCAATGGTTTGTAATATAGATCAAGCTATAATCATTACCAGTCTTAAAAATCCAGATTTTTCATTAAATTTGTTAGATAAATTAATTGCTATTATGGAATACTATAAAGTAAAACCAATTATTTGTATAACAAAAATGGATTTAATTAATAAAGAAGAATTAAATAAAATAAAACAAGAAATAAATTATTATACTAATATAGGTTATAGTGTTTACTATAATGATCAAATAGAAAAAATAAAACAAATATTTAAAGATAAAACAACCGTTTTCACAGGACAAACTGGTGCTGGAAAATCAACATTACTAAATAAGTTAGATATGAATTTAAATTTAGAAACAGGTGAAGTTTCCAAAGCTTTAGGTAGAGGAAGGCATACAACAAGACATGTTGAACTTATTAATATGTATCAAGGTAAAGTTTTAGATACTCCCGGTTTTTCTTCTATTTCTTTTTCGCATATTCCAAAAGAAGAAATTAAAGATCTATTTATAGAATTTAAAAATTATCCTTGCATATATAAAGATTGCAATCATATAGAAGAAAAAGAATGTAAAATAAAAGAAGCTGTTTCTAATAATAATATTTTAAAAAGTAGATACGAAAATTATATAAAAATAATGCAAAGTAGGTGATAATATGAAGAAAATATCCGCATCATTTTTAAGTAGTATGGATGTAGAAAGAGATTTAACTATTTTAAATGAAACTGATGTAGATTATATTCATGTTGATGTCATGGATGGTAAATTTGTTCATAATAAGACTATGCCCTTTAGAATGATGAAAAACATATATAAATTCACATCAAAGAGATTAGATGTACATTTAATGGTAGAAAAGCCCTTAAAATTAATCAAAAAATATGCAAGTCTAAATACAGAATATATAACTATTCACTCTGAAATAGAAGAAGATATTCCTTATTTATTAGATACTATTGAAAGTTTTGGAATAAAAAAAGGTTTATCTATAAATCCAGATACTTCAATTGAAAAAATTATTCCATATTTAGATCAAATAGATTTAGTATTAGTTATGTCTGTATATCCTGGTGAAGGTGGACAAACATTTATAAAAGAAACAATTTCTAAAGTAGATGCTTTAAAGAAAATTATAAAAGAAAAAAAACTATCAACACTAATTAGCGTTGATGGCGGAATAAATGATAAAACTTCTAAAGAGTTGAAAAATGCTGATATCTTAGTAAGTGGTAGCTATATTGTAAATAGTGATAATTTTGAAGAAAGAATAAATATATTACGAGGTAAGAAAAATGGAAGAAAAAAGTAATAAAAAAAATAATATAAAAATCATAATATTATTTCTACTAGCATTCGTATTTATAATGTTTTTACCACAATTAAGATCATATATTCACATAAAAAAATATGAACAAGTGGAGCAAGAAAAGTTAAATCAAAAACAGGAAGAAGAAACAAAAGAACAACAAAAAAATACTTTAAGTACTATGATATGTTCTCCTAGTGATGATAATGAAGTTAATTATTATTTATCCTATAATAAAAATGGATTGCAAAAATATACTAAAGTAGAAAGTTATGAAGTAGAAGCAAATGAACAAGAAAAATTAGAAGAATGCGAAAAAGAACAAGAATCTACAGAAACTGGAATAGAAATAAAATGTGAAGTCAATAACGGAACATTTTCTAAATCTACTACATATGATTTTACTAAAATGAAAGAAAGTTATAGAAAAGATAATATATTTGATTTTACTTACAATGACTCAATAAATAAAATAAAAACAAATTTAGAGAATAGAGAATATACCTGTGGATAAGATATATTAAATATTAATATATTTTATTTTTTTCCACAAAACTTAGGAGGAGCAGTATGCCTAGCAAAACATTTTTAAATTTACCTAAAGAAAAAAAAGTAAAATTTGTAAAAGAATCATTAATGGAATTTTCTAATCATTCATTAAAAGAGGCTTCCATAAATAAAATAGTCAAACAAGCCAATATTGCGAGAGGAAGTTTTTATCAATACTTTGATGATATCTATGATTTATATGATTATATATTAGAAGTATCTAGAGAAAAATTAGATATGTCATTTACTAAAAGTATAAAAAAGACAAAAGATATAAGAAAAACATTTATTGAATATTTTAATACTTTATTAGAATATGGAACTAAAAAAAGTAATATAAAATATTTTCATAATGTATTTTTAGATATGACTTTTTATAAAATAAAAAATGATTTTAATAAAAGAAAACAAGAATTAATATGTTTAATATTATCTAATATAGATAAAGAAAAAATAAACAAAGTAGGTAAAGATTATTTTATTTTCATAATAGAATCATTATATATAGAAACAATAAATTCCGCAATGGAAGTATTTGTATATCATAAAAATAAAAAACAAGTAATAGAAGAATATACTAAAAGAATAGAATTTATTACTACTAATATGTATATATAACTTTAAAAAATAAGTTTTTTTTGTTACAATAGATATATAAGGAGGTTTGTTATGAAAGTAAAAAATTTATATATAGTAAACACTAAATTAATTACAAAAGTTATTAATCATAGTAACTTTAATAAAGAAGTAACTAGTATTGATAATGGCTATAAAATTGTAGAAAAACGTATTTATAAAGGAACTTATCAAAAAAAACCATCAAAGAAATTCTTTATTCCTGAAACAAATCAAGCTATAGATCTTTATTATGGGCAAGATCAAGGTGAAATATATAGAACAAGACCAGTTTATCCATTAAATAAATACTATAAAAAAGAAGATATTACATTAGATGAAATAAATGAATTAGAAAAAGAATTAAATGAAAAAGGTTTAAAAAAACAAAAGAAGAGATAATATGAATATAGAAATAATAAAGACAGGATATTTAGAAGAAAATTGTTATCTTTTGATTAAGGATAACAATTGTTTAATAATAGATCCTGGAGATGATTTTGATCTTATACAAGACCAAATTAAAACTTTGAATGTAGTTGCGGTATTAATTACTCATCATCATTTTGATCATATAGGTGCATTAGAACAAATAAAAAAAGAATATAAAGTAAATGTATATGATAATAATAATTTAAAAGAAGAAGAGACAAATATTGAAAATTTTAATTTTGAAGTTATCTTTACTAAAGGACATAGTAATGACTCAATAAGTTTTTATTTTAAAGAATATAATTCTATTTTTGTAGGAGATTTTATTTTTAAAAATTCTATAGGACGTTGTGATTTAGAAACAGGAGATTATAAAGAAATGCAAAAGTCCATAAATAAATTTAAATTAAAATTTAAAAATAATAAAAACTTAATAATATATCCAGGTCATGGAGATGTTACAAATATTGAACAAGAATTAAAACATAATATATATTTACAATAAGGAGATTTTATGGATGCATTAGATTGTTTATATAAGATTGATAGTAAATTTTTATTAAGCTATTATTTAGATGAAATAATTACAAAAGATAAACCAATATTAAATCACAGTAGAATTGGTATTAAAGATGAAAAAGAGACAAAAATAATACCACTAGAGATGGTACTAGAAAATATAAAAAAGAAGTTTGATAATTTATCAAGTATTACTTTTTCATTTGAAGATATAGATCGTTATAAAGAATTATTAGAAGCCTTAGATAAAGTTGATTTAGATTGTGATATTTTAGTACAATTTGATGAAAATAAGTATTCACTTAATGATGTCGCCAAAGTTGCTTCAAGTAAAACAAAAATAATTAGTCCTTTAATTAGTTATAAAAATATTACTACTGTTGATAAAGAAAATAGAAAGAATTTAGATTATATAAGTATGGATTTAAATACTATAAATTTAAATTCTAGTATAATGTCTAATGAAGAATTTTTAGCTTATGTTGATAAAGTAGTTGAAAAAATAAATAAATCTGCTAAAGATGATAAAGAAAAAGTATTATTATTAGATAAATATTTTAAAAAGAATTTTAAATATGATTATAAACTTATAAAAGAAAATAAAAAAACAAGTAAAAATAAAGAATCACAATCATATTATGCTCAATCACTATTTAAAAGAAAAAAAGGAGTTTGTGCTTCTTTTGCCTCATTAGCTACAGTTGTATTAAATCATCCAGAATTAAATATAGAAACAAACTATGTACGTGGAAAAAATCATGCTTGGAATGAAATTAAAATTGATGATGATTGGTATAGTTTTGACTTTTCTTATAATACAGCTCATAAAGTTTTAGTTTCCAATTTTTTTATAAAAATGATTTCTGTATCAATGAAAGAAATATCTTTAATAAAAAGTGACAAAGTACAAAAAGTGGGTAAATGGTTTTTAAATAATATTTATAGTAGTTTTTTAGGAGATTCTTTTGTAAAAAAACCTCAATCTGCAGAAGTAAGAGAAGGTAAATATAATTATGAAACAAAAGAGTATGAAAATTTAGGATTTGATAAATATAAAACAATGCCTAAAGAAGAACTATTAGAAGTTTATAAAAAAATAGCTAATGTAGATGTAAATATAAATGAAACAAGTAATAAAAAAAGATAATAACCTAATTACATAATTAGGTTTTTTAATAAATTTTATCAATTTCACAAATATTACATATTAATATGTATAATAGATACTGGAGGTAACTATGAAGATTTTAGTGGTAGATGATGAAAAATTAATTAGAGAAGTAATAAAGGAATACTTATTAAATGATAATTACGAAGTGTTAGAAGCAAGTAATGGAACCAGCGCTATAGAAATATGTAAAAAAGAAAATATAGACCTTATCATTATGGATATAATGATGCCTAAACTAGATGGTTTTTCTGCAATAAGAGAAATATTTAAAACAAAAAAAATCCCTACAGTTATGTTATCAGCTAGAGGAGAAGAATATGATAAATTATTAGGGTTTGAGCTAGGAATAGAAGATTATGTAACTAAACCATTTTCACCTAAAGAACTTATGGCTAGAATAAAAGTAATATTAAAAAGAGATAATAAAGAACACCAAAAATATATATATGAAACTTTAGTTGTAGATGTAGTTGCGCACACTGTAACCATAGATGATAAAGAAATAGAACTAACACCTAAAGAATATGATTTATTAGTAAATTTCTTTCAAAATGAAAATGTGGCATTATCTAGAGAACAATTACTATCTACAATTTGGGGTTATGACTTTTTTGGAGATGATAGAACAGTAGATACTCATATAAAAATGTTAAGAAATAAATTAGGAAAATATAGAGACATTATAAAAACCGTAAGAAGTGTAGGTTATAAACTTGAAACAAAATAAAACTAAATCTTTACATTTTAAAGTTTGGTTTTATTTAATTATATTTTCCTTATCTGTTATTATATTTTTATGGGTATGCCAAATCTTATCTTTAGATTTATTCTATCAATATTCTAAATCAAAAGAATTGGATACAATTGCGTATAAGATAGATTTACATTATAAAGATGATAATTTTTATGCTTATTTAGATAATATATCTCAGTATACTGATGCTTGTATACAAATATATACTAAAGAAGAAAATATTTATGCCTCGTCACAATCAAATATTCAATGTTTTATTGATAGTAAAGATAATAGTTCCATAGATTATAAAAACGATTTTATAACTAGTAATTTAAAAAAGAAAAGATACACTATCACTAATAGGAATAACAATAAAAAAACTATTATTTATGCTAGAAAGATAGATAATGGCGTATATTTATTTGTTAATATGAGTTTAACTCCTTTAAACACAACTAAAGAAACTCTAAAAAAACAATTAAGATTTTTAGCTTTTATAGTTTTAATATTATCATTTATCATTGCTTATGTAATATCAAAACTATTATCAAAACCAATAGAGGATATAAATAATTTTGCTAAAGAATTAGGCCAAGGTAATTATAAAGCAAAGTTAGAAAATAATTCTGACATTACAGAAATACAAGAACTAACAGAGACTCTTAATTATACCAAAGATGCTTTATCTAAGACAGATTCAGTTAGAAAAGAATTAATGGCTAATGTATCTCATGATTTAAAAACACCACTAACTATGATTAAAGCTTATGCTGAAATGGCTAGAGATTTAAATAAAGATAATATAGAAAAAAGAGAAGATAATTTAAATATAATAATAGAAGAAACAGATAGATTAAATTTATTAGTAAATGATATATTAGATTTAACAAAAATGGAAGATAGTAAAGAAAAATTAAATTATGAAAAAGTTGATCTTGATAAGCTTATTAGAACTATTATAAAAAGATATGATTTATATAAAGAAAAAGGTTATACAATTATATATAAAGGTAGTAAAAAAGCATATGTTAATATAGACGTAAAAAGAATTGAACAAGTACTATATAATTTAATTAATAACGCAATTAATTATACAGGAGAAGATAAAACAGTAACTATAAAACTAATAAATAATTTAAATAATTATATAGTAGAAGTAATAGATACAGGTAAAGGAATAGATAAAGAAGAACTTAATTTGATCTGGGATAAATATTATAAAAGTGATAAAACTCATTCAAGATTATTCTTAGGTACCGGAATAGGTTTATCTATTGTAAGAAGTATTTTAGTTAAACATAACTTTAAATATGGAGTAAATAGTATTAAAAATAAAGGAACTACTTTCTATTTTGAAATAAAAAAATAAAACTTTTTAGTTATACTATAAAAGTTTTTATTTTTGTATGATATAATAATTTTAGTTATAAAGTGGGTGATAATATGTTTAATGATTTAAAAAAAGACACAATAATAATTACAAATAATTCTTATAAAAAAAACATATTAAAAGAATTATCAAAAGATGATAAATTATATCCCACAACTTTTATGTCTTTAAAAGAATTTATAGATAATTATTACTTTACTTATGATGAAAAAGCAATATATTACTTAATGACAACTTATCATTATAAATATGATGTTGCCAAAGTTTATTTAGATAATTTAATATATATAGAAGATATTAACTATCCTTCAGATAAATTAAATTACTTAGTTAAATTAAAACAAGAATTAAAAGAAAATAATCTTTTAATATATAATGAACTATTTAAGTGTTTTATAAAAGATAAAGATATTATAGTATATAATTTATATTTAGATAAATTTGTACTAGATGTCTTAAAAAAACTTAACGCTAAAGTAATTAATAAAGAATTAAAGAATAATTCTATTACTGTATATCCTTTTAATAATATTAAAGAAGAAGTAAAGTTTATTTTTACTGAAATATCAAAATTATTAGAAAAAGGTATTTCTTATAATAATATAAAATTAATTAATTTAACTGAAGAATATCATAATGAATTTAAAAGAGTATCATCGTTTTATAAAATACCAATTAAATTCCAAATGAATACCTATTTTGAAACAGAAATAGTACAAAAATTTATAGAACTTATACAAATTTATAATTTAAATGATGCATTAAATAAATTAAAAGAAATATATGATTTTTCTAATCTAGAAAATAATAATATATATAATAAAATAATAAATATTTGTAATAAAATTATCTTTGTTAAAGAAAAAGAAATATTTACAAATATGTTTATAGAATTAATAAAAAAAGAACAAATAAAAGAAAATATAGGAATAGATATAATAAATTTAGAAGATTATATAGATGATTCTTATTATGTCTTTGTTATGGGATTTAATCAAAATAGTATTCCTAAAATATTTAAAGATGAATCGTATATAACAGATAATCTTTTAGAATATATAAATAAAGATTCAGTAATAGAAAAAAATATAAAAGAAAAAGAAAAGACAAAAATAATACTATCTAATATAAAAAATTTAACAATTACTTATAAATTAAATTCAAATAAAGAAGTGTGTTATCCATCTAATTTAATAAATGATGATTTATTTAAAATAGAAAATTATAATATTAATAATAATATTTCTTATTCTAAAGAAGAAACTATTATTGAATTAGGTAAAAAACTAGATAATTTAAAAAAATATGGAGAAAAAGATAAAGACTTAGATTTATATTATAATACACTTGATATTAACTATGATACTTATGATAATAAATATAAAACTATTTCTAAAGACAAATTATTAAAATATTTAAATAATAATTTATTACTATCATATACAAGTATGAATGATTACTATAAATGCTCCTTTAAATATTACATAAATCATATTTTAAAAGTAGATAAATTTGAAGATAGTTTTAATATATTTATAGGTAATTTATTTCATTATATTTTATCTATTTGCTTTAATGATAATTTTGATTTTGAAAAAGAATATAATGAATATTTAAATAAGAGAATATTATCTCCAAAAGAAAAGTTCTTTTGTAAAAAATTAAAAAAAGAATTACTATTTATAATAGAAAATATAAAAGATCAATATCTATTAAGTGATTTAAAAAATGCTTTATATGAAGAAAATATATATATAAAAATAAATGATAATGTAACATTTAATGGTAAAATAGATAAAATTATGTATAAAGAAATAGATGGTATTAACTATATTGCGGTAATAGATTATAAGACTGGAAGTACTGATATTTCATTAAAGTATGCTGATTATGGTATAGGATTACAATTACCTGTATATTTATATCTTATAAAAAATAGTAATAAATTTAAAAATATTTTATTTACAGGTTTCTATTTACAAAAGATTTTAAATAAAGAAATAAATATTACTCCAGGGAAAACATATTTAGATTTAAAAAAAGAATCATTAAAACTAATTGGTTATAGTAATCAAGATACTAGTATTTTATCTAAATTAGATAGAAGTTATGAAGATAGTGAAATGATAAAAAGTATGAAAATTACTTCTAAAGGATTTTATCATTATGCCAAAATAATGTCTAATGACGAAATAAATAATTTAATAGAAAAAACATTAAATAAAATATCACTAGCAAGTGAAAAAATATTAGAAGCAGATTTTAATATAAATCCTAAGATTATAGATGGAGATAATATAGGATGTAAATATTGTAAATATCAAGATATATGTTTTATAAAAGAAGAAGATAAAGTTTATATAAATACTAAAGAAGATAAAGATTAAGTATTTTAAAAAGGAGGAAATTATGCCTAAATTTACTAAAGAACAACAAAGTGCCATAGATACAGAAGGTACTAATATTATAGTTTCCGCCGGAGCAGGTAGTGGAAAAACGGCTGTACTTACCGAAAGAGTTTTAAGAAAATTAAAACAAAAAATTGATATTGATAAATTATTAGTACTAACATTTACTAAGGCAGCTGCGGAAGAAATGAAAGAAAGAATAAAAAATAAAATAAAAGATATAAAAGAATTAAACTTACAGTTAGATAAAATAGATTCTGCTTATATTACTACTTTTGATAGTTATTCTTTATCTATAGTAAAAAAATATCATTATCTATTAAATATAACTCCAAATGTTAAAATATGTGAAGAAGCTCTTATAAAGTTAAAAAAGAAAAAATTTTTAGATGATATTTTTAATGAATTGTATCAAAAAAAAGATGAATACTTTTTAAAATTAATAAATGATTTTTGTGTTAAAGATGATGAAATAATAAAAAATAATATTTTAAATATTTATAATAAAATATCGATGAAATATGATAAAAAAGAATATTTAAAAAATTATATAAATAATAGTTTTAATAACGAAAAAATAAAAGAAAATATTTTATTATATGAAAAACTATTACAAGATAAAATAAATAATATAAAAAGTTTATTACAAGATATATCTTATTATGTAGAAAATGATTATTATATAAAATTAGAACAAGTATTTAATAAATTATTAAACTCAAATAATTATGATGAAATAAAGTTATCATTACCTGATAAATTACCACAACTTCCTAGAAATAGTGAAGAAATTGTCAAAACTTCAAAAAATAAGATTTCTGAATTAATAAAAGAAATAAAAGAACTATGTATATATGAAAGTATGGATAGTATTAAAGAATCATTATTATCAACAAAAGAATATACAACTAGTATAGTTGATATTTTAATAAAATTAGATGATAAATTAGAAGCTTATAAAAAAGAAAATGATTTATTTGAATTTATAGATATATCACATTTAGCTATAAAAGTAGTAAGTGAATATGAAGAGGTAAGAGAAGAAATAAAAAATAATTTTAATGAAATATTAGTAGATGAGTATCAAGATACTAATGATTTGCAAGAATTATTTATCTCTTATATTTCTAATAATAATGTGTATATGGTTGGTGATATAAAACAATCTATTTATAGATTCAGAAATGCTAATCCTAATAATTTTAAAAATAAATATGATGATTATTCACAAAATAAAAATGGTATAAAAATAGATTTAAATAAAAACTTTAGAAGTAGAAGAGAAGTTTTAGATAATATAAATTATATTTTTGATAAAGTAATGGATAATTACTTAGGAGAAGCAGAGTATAATAAATCTCATAGAATGGTATTTGGA
This sequence comes from Bacilli bacterium, assembly GCA_051886215.1. Lineage (GTDB taxonomy): Bacteria > Bacillota_I > Bacilli_A > RF39 > UBA660 > JBJEXX01. The sequence continues at coordinate 27,865 of JBJEXX010000059.1, forward strand.
AATACCTCATATGAAGAAGAAGGTAAAACAAATCAATCTAATAATATGGAGTTTTTAAATTATTCTTATGATAAATATAGTATTTATAAAAAAGAAGAAGTAGAAGCATTTATTATAGCCAATGATATTTTAAATAAAATAAATAATAAATATCAAATATTTGATAAAGATAAACAAGTTTTAAGAGATATAACATATAGTGATTTTGTTATTTTAATGGATAGATCTACAGATTTTGATTTATATAAAAAAATATTTGAATACTTAAATATACCATTAACTATTTATAAAGATAATGAAATAAATTCATCTATTGATATGTTAGTAATATCAAATATTTTAAAATTAATTACTAAAATAAAAAATAAAGAATTTGATCAAGAATTTAAATATTCCTATACCTCAGTAGCTAGAAGTTTCCTATTTAATTTAGATGATGAAGAAATATTTGAACATATTACAAATAATACTTATAAAGAATCTATAATATATAAAAAAATATTAGAAATAATAGATTTTATATCCTATAATACACCATGTAATATAATAGATTATATATTAAAAGAATTTAATTATTATAATAAATTACTAACTATAACAGATATAGCTAATTCTATAGAAAGAATAGATTATATTAAAAATTTAGCAAAGAATATATCACAAGTAGGATATACAATATATGATTTATCTAATATAATAGATGAAATATTAAAAGAAAATTTAAAACTAACTACTCCAATTATAACTAATGATAATAATAGTTGTAAAATAATGACTATTCATAAATCTAAAGGATTAGAGTATCATATATGTTATTTCCCAGGGTTATATAAAAAATTTAATATTTTAGATTTAAATGATTTATTTTTATATGATAATAGTTATGGAATAATAACTCCATATTATAAAGAAGGAATAGGAAAAACTATAACCAAAACTTTATTGAAAGATAAATATCTAAAAGATGAAATAAGTGAAAAAATAAGATTATTTTATGTATCATTAACTAGGTGTAAAGAAAAAATTATTTTTGTTAGTTCTTTTGGAGAAGAAAAAACTATAAATTATAAAGAAAATAAAGTAGTAGATGATATAGATAGATTAAAATATAGATCATTTCATGATATATTAGATAGTATAGAAGAAGAATTATTACCATACATCCAAAATATAAATTTAGAAGATTTAGGTTTAACTAAAGATTATAATTTAAATAAAAAAAATAATTATAAAAATAAAATAAATAAAATAGATAATAAAATAATAATAAAAGAAGTAACGACAAGTTTTCAAAAAGAAGAAAACAATAACTATTCTAAAAAAACAAACGAATTACTAACAGAAGAAAAAATAAAAAATATGGAATATGGTACTAAAATGCATTATTATTTGCAATTATTAAATTTAAAAACAAAAGATGTATCTTATATAAAAGATAATAAAATAAAATCTTTATTAAATGATTTTTTATCTTTAGATATATTTAAAAATATAGAAGACGCAAATATATATAAAGAATATGAATTCTTATATGAAGAAAATAATATAATTAATCATGGAATAATAGATTTATTAATAGAATATAAAGATAAAGTAATAATTATAGATTATAAATTATCTAATATAGAAGATGAGGCATATAAAAGACAATTAAATGGATATAAAGATTATATTAAGGAAAAATTAAAAAAAGATACTATAATATATTTGTATTCAATAAATAAAAATATTTTAAAAAAGTTATAATTTTATAACTTTTTTTTATGTAAATATAATTATAAATAGAATAGGAGATAAAATGATAGAAGAACAAGAAAAAATAAAAATAGAAAATATGATATATGAAATAAGAGGAAAACAAGTAATGTTAGATAGTGATTTAGCTAAACTTTATCAATGTAAGAATGGAACAAAGTCTATAAATTTAGCAGTTAATAGAAATAAAAATAAATTTCCTGAAGATTTCTATTTTCAGGTTACTAAAGAAGAATATAGTAATTTGAGGTTTCAAATTGAAACCACAATTTTAAAAAGAGAAAATATTAATATGAATAGATCTTTACCATATGTATTTACGGAACAAGGAGTAGCGATGTTGGCTACTGTGATTCACACTAATATTGCCGCAGAAGTAAGTATCAATATAATGAGAACCTTTGTTATGATGAGAAAATATCTATCAACAAACTTAATAGAACAAAAATATATAAATAATCAAGTTATGAAAAATACAGAAGATATAAGATTACTACAGGAATCATTTCATAAATTTGAGTCTAAAACAAAAACAAATGAAATTTATTTTAATGGACAAATATATGATGCCTATTCAAAAATAATAGATATTATGAAAGAAGCTA